>JAKPCK010000062.1 GCA_029553295.1 Deltaproteobacteria bacterium
ATATGGACAGTGATACTCTATATGGTGTTTTTAGGGCTAAATCAAATGGAAAAAAGAATATTGTCCCCGAAGCATGGAAGGGCATGTATCCATATCAGGTAGAGGTTGAAAAAAATGGTGAGATAAAATCTGCTAAGGGTATCAAAAAATTGTTTTCAATAATTGGAATAAATTGGAGATTATTTTTAGATGAAGACGGGATAAGCATGCTCGTTGATTATCTAAATGACCCCATTAAATTTGATATAGACATGGTAGTAAAAAGGAAGACAAACACAAAGCTTGTACAGGATGAAAAACCTACCCTTGAGTCAACAACCCTGTGGGATTATCCCAAGCAAAGTTACGGAAAGAAACAAAAAGGAGATAATAAATACGCCGGGGTCACGCCTGCCTTTATAATTTATAACATGATTAAACGTTATACAGAACCCGGCGATCTTATTGTTGATCCAATGGCAGGCAGCGGAACAACCCTGGATGTATGTATAGAAGAAAACCGCAGGTGTATAGCCTATGAAATTTCACCCCCAAGACCAGATATAATCCAAAATGACGCAAGAAATATACCTCTTCCAGACAGTAGCGTGGATATGATTTTTATTGATTCGCCATATGGGGATAATATCAAATACAACAACCATCCTGACAATATAGGTAATATTTCTGCAGAGGATGAAAGGTTCTATGATGAGCTTGAGAAGGTTATGAAGGAGTGTTGCCGTATACTAAAACCTGGAAAAATCCTCGGATGGCTTATAGGCGACCAATGGGTTAAAAAGAGATTCACACCTGTTGGTTTTAAGGTTTATGAAAGGTTATGTAAGTATTTTGACACAGTCGATATTATCTGTGTTGCCCGACGAAACCAGACATCTAATACAGGCATATGGCACAACAGGGCAATACGCTTTAATTTTTATTTAAGAGGCTTTAAATATCTATTAATAATGAGAAAACCCGATAGCGCTAACCTAAAACATATTGCAAAAAAGACCGAATGGACACAATATAAAAGAGGTAAAGAACAGAAAAATAATGACGATGGCCAAATATAAAGGAAAAAAAATGACATTTACAAAGCTATTAGAGTTATATAATGAAAAAAAGCGGTTATATGGAGATGATGTTTATAGGTATATCTCAAAGATATTAAGCGAGGCAAAAGAGTTACATAGTGAATACTTTTTGAATAGTTCTACTGCCGCTAAAACATTAGCTGCAGGTGGAATCCCTGACCATGAACAATCGTGGAGGGCATTTAAAGGTAAAAATCTTGAGAAGCTTGTGATGCATATAATAAAGGATGAGGTTGAACAGCTCGGTTTAAAAATTATAGAAGGCAATACCCTTGAAAGGACAAACAGTAAAAACCTTTCAAAAGAACTTAATATTGTAAAGAGAAACCTGCTTGTTGATTATGGGGAATTTGGTGCCCACCTCCCTGATGTTGATTTGATTATATATGACCCTGTAGATTATAGGGTTGTATCGGTTATATCCAGTAAGGTTACTTTAAGGGAGAGGATTGCACAGACAGGATATTGGAAGATAAAGTTATCAGATGACGAAGTGACCAGGCATATTAAAGTCTTTTTTGTAACGCCTGACGAGGATGGCACGCTTACAAAGAGATACCCTACCAAGAAAGGCAGGGCAATCGTAGAAATAGATACAGATGGAAGCTATGTTATGAGCGAAGAAGAGATTGAAGAGAGCGAAAAGGTAAAAAATTTTAACAGATTTATAACCGACCTTAAATTGCTTATAAATAGAGCATAGTTTTTTCAACACAGATTATGCATGTCTACTCCAGATAACCTCATATATAAGACCTTGCGATACAGGTGGTTTATCTTCTGGGTCCTTGCTGTCCAGTATTTACTTGTGTATTTTCACAGGGTGTCACCGGCTGTTGTTGCCTCAGACCTTATTAAAGGCTTTCATATATCCGGTACCTCCCTTGGTGTCCTTGCCTCTGCCTATTTTTATTCATACGGGGCAATGCAGATACCTGTTGGTATGCTCTCTGACCGCTGGGGTGCAAAAAAGGTTATAATCCTCTTCAGCCTCATTGCTGCATGTGGTTCTGTTTTATTCGGCCTGTCTAAAAGTTTTGGTCTGGCTGTAGTTTCCCGAGTCTTGGTAGGTCTCGGTGTCTCAGCCATATTCATAGCAACGATGAAGATACTTGCCCAGTGGTTTAGGATAAGGGAATATGCCCGCATATCCGGGACATTGATGTCTATAGGTGGTGCAGGGTGGTTTTTTGCCACTACACCCCTTGCCATTGCCTCCCAGGCCTTTGGCTGGCGCATATCTTTTATTGCCATAGGCTTTATATCCTTTATTATGGTCTTAATAACATGGAGGATTATAGCAGATACACCAGAGAAAAAAGGCCTCCCAGAGATAATTGAGCCGATACATACAGAATTAAAACAGGGCCACAGGGGTATAAGGGATATGGGCCTTATCTTCGGACAGAGGCATTTCTGGGCAATAGCCATATGGTTTATATTCAGAGGCGGTGCATTGTTCGGCTTCTTCGGTCTATGGGCAGGTCCTTATCTTGTAGATGTATACGGTCTATCTCGGCAGGCCACAGGAAATATCTTATCCATGATAGCCTTTGCCATGATATTTTTAAGCCCTGTTCTCGGTCACCTATCTGACAAGACCTTCTCCAGCAGAAAGAAGATACTTGTAGGGACATCTATAATTAATGTACTGTGCTGGCTTGTTATGGCCATCAACTTTAACAAACTCACACTTTCAGGGCTATATATAATATTTTTCCTTATGGGTATTACCATCAGTTCTGTGGGGACAATAGCAATCATTGCTACAAAGGAGTATTTTCCCCCTGAGATTGCAGGGACATCCATGGGGACCATGAATATATTCCCTTTTATAGGAGGTCTGATATTTCAGCCTCTTTTAGGTTATATCCTCGATAGGACAGGGAAGGCAGGGGGTGTATATCTGCCTTCTGGCTATCAGACCATCATATGGATACTTTTTATCACGAGTATCCTTGCCCTTATGAGCGTTTTATTTTCCAAAGAGACATTAAAAAAACATAGACACCTTATAGAGGAGGAACAATGAAGAGGTTAGCGGTTATATTTTGTCTGGTATTTTTATTTTCCTTTAATTTATGTCTTGCCGGGGAGGATGGCATAGAGGTAAAGGTCTTGACAAAGACTGAATATTCATGGGATGGTAAGGCCCTTCCCGAATACAGAAATGCAAAGCCGGAGATAACTATACTGAAGATTACCATACCGCCAGGGGTGGCATTACCAGTACATCAGCACCCTGTGATAAATCTGGGGTATATGTTAAGCGGTGAGCTAACTGTCTTTACAGAGGACGGTAAGGTTTTATACCTCAAGGAGGGCGACCATATAGTAGAGGTTGTAAACACATGGCATTACGGCAAAAACACAGGCACAAGACCAGCAGTTATATTGGTCTTCTACATGGGATACGAGGGGACGCCAATAACTGTCTATAAAAAATGAAGAGTTCTTTGAAAGAGGTCTCTCGTGAGAAGCCTATGGCATAAGTCTGGAGCGTATAAGCCTTATTATCCCATTTATCTTCTCGTCTGGTATGGCCGAGAAATCAATCTCTCCCCCCTTGAGATATGGGGCAAGGGCATTGTATATATCATGGGTGATACCGCCATACTGCCCTATAAAAGACTGGAGCCTTGAGGATAGGCTGAATTCGAGCCTCTCCCTTGGTTTAAGGTATAGATAGGCATCTATGACAGAGAGCATCTTTTTTCTGTCTTCCGGGAGCCTCCCATTGACATCGAGGAGATTGGATGCACTGTCACTTACAATAGTGGTAGATGTATCTGTATTTTCGATGATTATCCTGATCTCCTTTACCACCTCTTCCTCCTGTGCCTCGGAGAATGCACCAGCCTCCACTGCCTTCATAAGGCCTGTCTGGGGGAATATCTCAAGGGTTCTTATACGGATATAATCAGGTCTTGCCTTTGTAAGGACCCTTGCCGTCTCATATGCATGCTCCTCTGACCACATAACCCCGCCAAGCCCGGGCATGATGTAGACAGATGGGGATATCCCGGCCTCCCTGGTCTTAAGACAACCCTCTATATGTTCCTCGGCAGTAACGCCTTTCTTCATAAATGTCAGCACCTTGTCGCTGCCACTTTCTATGCCGAAATGGATACGGTTTAGGCCTGCCTCCTTAAAGGCCCTTAAATCATCTAAAGACATATTTGAGGCAGATTTGGTCCTGCCGTATATGGTAAGGCGATTTATAGTGGGGAAACAGGCCCTTATATACCCTGCAACCTCGGCAAAAAATTCAGGGTCAACGAGGAGCGTATTTGCATCACCGAGAAAACAGGTCTCGCCACCCCCCATGCGCCATGTGTATACATGTTCCAAGCTGTCTTCTATGGTAGGCCTGTCTTTGAACCACCTGGAAAACCACTGGATACGGGGGTCTTCATAATCAGGATAGTCTTTTTGGTTATCTCCTGATGCACTGACACCTGGCTCGCATAGATCCCTGATAATCCTCTGTATCTCCCTGTAGCCCTCCTGGATAGATGACATGCCAGAGATGACATTCTCCATGAGAAAATCATCTATCAGCCTTGCCCTGTCTATATCCCTTTTTACATCATCTATTGTCCTCCTGGAGAACTTGGCACCGAATTTGTAAACAGGGCAGAACAGGCACCTATTCCAGCCGCAATTCCTTGTAAGGCGGAATGTAAGACTGTAGTTTTCTGTTGGCGGCCTGATGGAACATATCTCAAAGGGTTCTAATACCTGTGCGTTTCTCGTATTACATCTCCTCTTTTATATCTACCTTAATGGAATACATGGAGGGGATAGGCACTAAATGGGGTATCTGGATATCAAATCCCACCTCCCCTCCATCCTCTAAAAACATACTGTCAGAACATTCTTTGATGATATGTTTGTCCTGGTCATAGAGGATTATGGTCGTCTCGATCAACAGCTCTTTATCCCTTTTACTTACTATTGAACCAATAACCTTTGCCCAGAATGGTGCTGCCAGTTGTGCACAGCAGGGCATGGGCGGGAAAAGGACAGCATGCTTTTTTAGTTCCACATCCTCGGGCAAAAGGACATCTACCAGTTTAAGCTGTGTTTTAGTTGTCTCTTCCAGGCAGATATTCTCCATATTAAACCTGTCTTGGGTTTATTCCTGGCTCAGGATAACAACCTCTACCTTCCCCTTCAACCCCTCTGAGAACCTCTGGGCATCTGAGATAGAGCCTATTATGGCACCGTAATGCATGGGTATTGCTATATCAGGTTTTATATCCAGGGCTGCCAAAACAGCCTCCTCTGCTGTCATGACATACTTACCTGATACAGGCAGGAGGGCGATATTTATCTTCCTGAAACCCTTCATCTCAGGTATGCGGTCTGTGTCCCCGGCATGGTATATTTTTATCCCTTTTATATCAAATATATACCCAACACCATCCGCTGATCTGGGGTGATACTGTTTATTCACGTTGTATGCCGGTACAACCTCTATGGTTATGCCGTTTATATCCAGATTATCTTCCCTCTTCACGACCTTGATATTACCACTTATTTTTTCAGCACATGACTGGGGTGTGATAATCAGTGTCTTTGGCCCTGTTATCTTACCTATATCCTCTGGGGAACAGTGGTCATGATGGCCGTGGGTGATAAGGACTATATCCGCTGTATCCTTTGATTTAATCTTGAAGGGGTCTATATATATGGTTTTGTCCACTGTAATCTTGAATGTATCATGACCAAGCCAGTGTATATTTTTCACCATAGCCCTTGATTTGACGGCATCTGCATAGGCTACGGATGAAAAGGCAAGATATAATGCCATAAAAACAAAAATAATCCATCTCTTCATATAGCACCCCCGGTTTTTTATTGCATATTATAACAGGTTTTTTAGTATATGAAAACCCTGATTTTTTATTGACTTTATTGGATATTATGTGTAAAATTCAACCTCTCAACAACTGGAACGGAGGTATATATGGCACGGGTATGTGAGATTTGTGGCAAGGGAAAACAGAACGGATACAATGTAAGCCATGCACATAATAAGACAAAGAGGGAATGGCTCCCCAACCTTCAGAATATAAGGATAGTCAAGGATGGGGCTATAAAGAGAGTCAGGATCTGCACAAAGTGCATTAAAAAGGGTGTTGTCCAGAAGGCTGTTTAACCGTCCGCTGTCTTATTGATTCTATTTTTGCTAAAAGTTCTTTAAAGCTCTCTAATAAATTTTGACACAATAAAATCTGCTATCCTATCCACCTCATCCATGAGAAACACAGGGACATGGGCATCAAAAGACACGTCCGTTACAATACCCGCAAGGAGGTCATCTTCCATGCATACAGGGGTTGTGCCTTTTTTATGTCTAAATACCTCTATCTTGGGTATCCTCTCCTTTTTGTAGCCTTCCATAATAATAAGACCCACACCATCTATATAACGTTCAATGATTTCATGGGGTTTGAGCTCTTTTTTTACGCTGGAGACCACAGCCACCTTGACCGGGGATGATATAACAGTTGTCTTTGCCCCTGCCTTTTTAAACCTGTCTGTGTCCTTCCCGGGGACATCGGCCTCAAAGTCAAGGTGATGGTGTTTGATAACAGCCACATCAATGCCCTTCTTTTTCAGGACCGGTATAAGCCTCTCTATAAGGGTTGTCTTCCCTGTCTTGGATGTCCCCACTATGGAGACTATAGGTATAGCTCTCTTTTCCATCTATACATCAAGCCCCAGCTTAGAGAAATAAAAATAGAATGCCACAATAACAAGGGCATGGTTTATCTTGCCCTGTGCAATGAGGCCAGGGATATCTTCAACAGGGACAAGCACTACCTCTATATCCTCATCAGGGTCCAGGTTTTTCTCATTTACCTTTTTTGCATTCTCCACGAGATATGTATGACAGAGGTTGTTGAATATGGCAGGGTTTGGGTTTGTTGCCCCAAGATACACAACCCTGTCCCCTACATAACCTGTCTCCTCTGACAACTCCCTTAATGCTGCCTCCATGTGGTGTTCGTCATCCACAAGCCCACCAGGTATCTCAAGGGTTATCTCCTTTGAACCGTGGCGGAACTGCTTAATCATAACCACCTTTTTATCCTCTGTAAGGGGTATTACATTCACCCAGTCGTTGGTCTCTATTATATAAAACTCACCGACCTCATTTGTCCTCGGCGAAAGGGCCTTCATGGTATTGACCTTAAATACCCTGTAGTCCCTGTCCGGTTTTGTATCTATAATCTTCCACTCCATTAACATATAGCCTACCTGCCTTTTATGTAGTAACCCATTATCAGGGTTTTAATGCCTTTCCCGGTTTACCAAGAGCCTTTCGTAGAACCCCAGGATTTTTTTTGCCTGGATACTATAATCCCACTGTTTTATTGCCTTTTCCCTTGCCCGGACCCCAAGAGAGGCCCGCAAAATATCATCTGTTAGGATCTGCCTGAGCCTCTCGGCAAGGAGGTCTTCATGGGGCTGGACAACAAAGCCATCTATGCCGTCATTTACAAGCTCTGGCAACATACCTGAATCAGAGACAACAGGGGGGACACCCATAGACATAACCTCCCTTAATGCCCTTGCTGTACCATCGCTGCCTGCCCGCATCATGACAAATACATCAAAGCTGGATATCACAGAGAAGTAGTCATCTATTATATAGCCTGCCAGTATCACATCCCTTTCTATGCCCAGTTGGGCAAGGGGCTGTTTTATGCTCTTTTCTATCTGTGAGCTCCTGCCCATAATCAATAATTTTACATTGTCCATCCCTGATCTCACGATCTTGAATGCCTTCAGTATCAGGTCATATCCCCTGTCCGGTTTTAGCCTGCCTATGACACCTATGACCTTTTCCTCTGGTCTTATGCCAAATCTACCTTTTATATCCCTTAAAGGCCCATTGTATAACTTTATACCCGGGGGTATTATGCATGTCCTTTCCCCAGGGATATGAAAAGACCCCATATCTCTATCCATTATCCTTTTGCTGTATGTGACAAGGCCATCTGTCTTAGCCATGGCCCATCTCATGAACATATTAGGGGGCATGCCATCCCTTTTGTGGTCTGTTCTGACTATAATAGGCCTTTTTTTACCGTATCCCAGGGAAAAAAGGGCTGTAAAGTGGTCATGGGACAGATTCGTGTGGACTATGTCCACTTTGTTTTTCATGCAGTATGACCTGATTGCCCCCTGGTCAAAAAGCCAGTCCTTTAATGAGAAATACCTGTTGAGCCTGAAACCCTCGTAGTTTTTTATCCCCCTTGACCTGACCTCTTTCTCCACCGTCCTCTCCGGGAAGTCTATAGGTGTCTTCCTGTATGCAATGGTTATGTCTACACCCTCTTTTGATAAGGCCTCACAAAGGGATACAACAGGCTCAGCAGGGCCTGTCCACTTCCAGTCACTGAAGAGTTGGAGTATTTTCATGGGTGTTATGCCTGTATCCCATAGAATTCCCTGATGCAACGGGACACATAGACCACCTCATCCTCCTTCATGGAGGGATAAATGGGCAGGGATATAATCTGCCTTGCTGCCTCCTCTGAATTGGAGAATGCCCCTTCCTGGTAGCCGAGCCGGCTATATACCCCCTGGAGGTGTATGGGTGTGGGGTAATGGATAAGGGTTGTTATGCCTTTTTCCCTGAGATACGCCATGAGTTCATCCCTCTGCCTTACCCTTATAACATAGAGGTGATATACATGGTATGCCCATGTTGCCTCCTGAGGCAATATAACAGGCGTATCCCCAAGCTCCCTTTTGTAAAGCCACGCTATATGCCTCCTCCTCTTGTTCCAGTAATCCAGTTTTTCCAGTTTTATAAGGAGCAGTGCTGCCTGGACCTCATCAAGTCTTGAGTTAAACCCCTCAATGGCATGGACATGTTTTGATGTCTGGCCATATGCCCTGAGCATCAGGGCCCTCTCATATACTTCATGGGAGTTTGTGGTTATAATGCCACCGTCACCGTAGCAACCCAGGTTCTTGGTGGGATAGAAGCTGAAGGCACCGACATCGCCTATGCTGCCCACCTTTTTTTCCTTGTATAGGGCGCCGTGGGCCTGGCAGGCATCCTCCAAAATCTGGACACCGTATCTTTTGCATATATCCGCAATCTCATCCATCCTGCAGGGATGACCGTATAGGTGGACTGGTATACAGAGCCTTATGCCTTTTTCCCTCTTCAGGAGACCCTCAAGGGCCTCAGGGTCCATATTATAGGTCTCCATTTCTATGTCACAAAAAACAGGCTCTATCCCGTGGATGGATAGACCCATGGCAGTGGATATATATGTATTGGGGGTTGTTACTACCTTATCCCCTGGCTTTAGGCCAAGGGATAAACCCCCTATCTTTAATGCGTCTGTCCCGCTGTTTACCCCCACTGCATATTTTACCCCTATATAGGAGGCAAATGCCTCCTCAAGGGAGGCAACCTCCCTCCCCAGGATGAATTCGCCCCTGGATAGGACATCCCTGAAACGTTCTATGAGCTGTTCCTTTATATCCTGGTGGTCCCTTTCAAGATTAAATATATTTACCTCCATCACCAGTACTCCTTTTTGTATTTTCTGTAATATTCAATGGTTCGGGCAATGCCCTCTTCCAGGGATACCCTTGGCCTCCATCCTGTTACCCGTTTTATCTTTGTTATGTCAGTATAGTAGTCCCCGGGCTCCACCTCTTTCCTCTCCTGGGTAAACTCGGTAAACCTTGCCCTGCCTGTCCCGGCAATCTCCACAATCTTGTTGGCGAGCTCGATGAAGCTCACAGGTATCCCCGTCCCCACATTGAACACCTCTCCATAGGCATCCTCTGTGGCAGCCACAGTGATTAGGCAGTCTACAAGGTCATCCACATAGAGAAAGTCCCTCAGTATCCTCCCGTCGCCGAATACAGGTATCTCCTCATCGTCTATGGCCTTTCTTATGAACCAGTTGAATACACCGTATTCATCGTGGGCCATCTGGTGTCTCGGGCCATATGTATTTGTTATCCTGAGGCACACACCTTTTATCCCGAATATATCGTCGTATACAATCACCATCTTTTCCGCTGTCAGGTTTGTCACAGCATATATGCCCTTGGGGTTTGTTGGGTGGTCTTCATCTACCGGGAGTTTTACGCTCGAGCCATATTCCCCCCTTGTCCCGGCAAATATGACCTTTGCAGTGGTGTTGTGGTGCCTTAGTGCCTCGAGGAGCACAAGGGTCCCCCTGCAGTTTATCTCTAGATCCTGGATGGGGTTTCTCATGCTGTCCACATGGTTTACCTGACCTGCCAGGTGGAATACAAAATCCTTACCCTTAACAAGGTGGTTCATGGAGAGGCTGTTTCTCACATCGGAAAAATTCACCCTCACCTTGTCCTCTATGTCTTTTATATTAAATAGGTTGCCACCCTGTCTCGGCAGCATATTGTCCACTATAGTTACATGGGCACCCATTTTTACAAGCTCTATACAGAGGTTGCTCCCTATAAAACCAAGGCCCCCTGTTACAAGGACCTCTTTACCCTTAAAAATCCCCTTTTTTTTCATATTTCTTCTCCATTTCCCATAATTTAGCGTGTTTCATAAAGACATAATACATGGTTGATGCAATGATAATAAGGCCGGGGACACCGTCGAGAAACCCAAGCTTGAATATATAGTCCCTGAAAAATCTGTAGATAGGCCTTAAAAGCATATTAAACAGGTGGAATCGCCTGCGGGATTGAAACAGGTCTTCTGCATATGCCCCAGAATATCTATCTATAGTCCTTATCTGATGCGATGTATCCACATAGGGTGTGTGCATGTAGTGGTTTTTCAGGTGACCCACCCTGCCCTCCACATGGACCTTGGCGTGGATCCCTCCCTGCCAGCCACCCTTATCTTTTCTGTATAGCCTTATCTCGTGGTCAGGATACCAGCCGCCGAACCTTATCTCCCTGCCAAGATATATGTTTCTCCTGTTCACCATAAAACCGTTGTATCCTTGCCTGGTGTCTGGGTTAATAACCTGTGCAATCTCATCCTTTATCCTGTCTGTAAGCCATTCATCTGCATCTATGAACATGACCCAGGCATTACTGCATCTGTCCTGGGCAAACTGGTATTTATCCCGCTGGCTTGTTGTATCAAACTGGTATAGTTTGTCTGTGTATCGGGCTGCTATCTCCGCTGTGCCATCTGTACTGTGGGAGTCCACAACTATCAACTCATCTGCCCAGCCTGCTACACTTTTCAATGCCCTCTCTATAGTAGCTGCATTGTTAAGGGTTATCATATATATGGAGATAGGTAGCTTCATATCTATCAAAATTAAACTAAGGCAAAGGGCTTACATAGACTAAAAGACTGTAGACTACAGGCTACAGATCTTTTAAAACCTCTATACCCGTCTTTAAGTTCCTAATTCACAGCTATATATTAAGCAATATATCCAGATATTTTTCAACATACTTTTCCCTGTGATATGGCAAAAAAAGGTGCATGATTAGATGTAAAAAACGGGGGCTGCCTCTGGATAATGGGTTTTATCAAGGGATGCCCCTTAAATTCTTTCTCGATAAAACGCCTGACCTTGAGCCTGCCCCAGTCTTTGGGGTGGATAAAGTCCCCATAGAGGGACAGGTCACCTTTATAAAACTCCCTTATCTCCAACCCTCTGGCATCAGGGCTATTTAAGGGCAGATTGAATATGGCGCAATTGATAAAATCTATATTTTTGTGGTTTTTAGCTATGAAGTCAATGGTTTTCCTTGCAGATTCCTTTGATTCATATGGGGTGCCAAAGAGTATATATACATATGTTCCAATCCCGGCTTTTTTAAGGTTTTCCAATGCCCCTACCACATCCTCTAATACAATCCCCTTGTTCATCATATCAAGGACTGACTGGTCCCCAGACTCAACACCGAGCTTGAGCATGACGCACCCTGACCTTTTTAAACCCATGCAGAAATCCATATCTGTTAGGTCTTTGTTTGCCCTTGCAAAACCATACCAGGGTGCAGGCAAGGGGTTTTTTATAAGGGCCTTCATTACAGCAGGGCTTACTGCATTGTCTGTTAAATGGATGAGGCACGGCCCTGTATGGTCTATAATATCACTGAGTTCATGGACTGCATAGAGGGGATCTGTCTGTATGTATCTATTACCCTCTGCCCTCTCAGGGCAAAAGGTGCACCTGCCCCAGTAACAGCCTGTTGATGTGTTATATGGTATTATAAACCCCGGTGAGAGATATGGGTCTCTATTAAAGACATCATATAGCGGGGCAGGTTTTATTCCCTGTTTTATGTCTTTCCCCAAAAGCCTAAGTAAAGGTATCTCCCCTGGACCTGTTATTATATAATCCACAAGGTCACCAAACATATTGTCTAGGCCTTTATTCCCCATCCAGGAAGTAATAAGGCTGCCACCTATAACTATCCTGATGTGGGGGTAGTTTTGTCTTAAAAAGCCTATTATTGAAAATCCACATAGGGCCTGGCTTAGGTAATTTATGGATATTCCTATAGTTTTGTAGTCTTTTTTCTCAAGGATGTTTTTCAGCCTATGGGAAAAGTATACATAAAATGGGTTTTTTTCAAAATTACAGGCGGCATAAATGAGGTCATGACTGTTAACAGGGGAGAGGGCCTTGTCTTCATAGTCTGTCAGGGTAATCTTTATTGCTTGTCCGGGCTGCGATACTATGAGGAGCCTGTTTATCTCATAGACAGCCTTTTTGTATCTGGCCATGTTTTTGAATGCATGTCCATTTTTTATGGAGGCAATGTTGACATCCAGATTTTTTGTAGCCCTCATGGTCCATCTGTCACCAAGGGATGGTGTGTTTTTTATGAGCCAGTATATACCCTCTATGTTTGCATCTATTACATCAAACCCTGTGTTGTTTGCATATAGGGCACCGGCAAGCCTTGCAATGCCAATAGGGGGTTCACATGGTTTAGAGATGGGCGGATAGATAAGTAGCACTGGTTAGGCTTTCAGAAGGGATTACCCTTCGTTGGTGACGATCTTCAGCCTCATGTTGGGGTAGAGCTTACTTGTCTTTAGTTTATTTGTATTTTTTATCCTGTTGGCATCTATGCCGTATTTATTTGATATGGCAGACAAGGTCTCGCCTTTTTTAACTATATGGTATCTGTATGTGGTGGCTTTTGCCTTTTTTGTTTCGTTGTGTTTTACCAGCTTGAGTCTCATATCAGCATAGACCTTCTCACTACGCATGTTGTTCGCCTTCATGAGCTCTTCCTTGTCTATGCCGTATTTGTTTGATATGGCAGACAAGGTCTCGCCTTTTTTAACTATATGGTAGGTCTTCACGGGCTTTTTTGCATCTGGACTGATGTGTTTTTTTGTTCTGGTATTATAAGGCTCTACATCTATGATGGCGAGCATGGCTTTTTTATTGGCTGGGGCAGTATAACGGGGTATGTTTAAGACCATCCCCTTTTTGATCCTCAGTTCACCATCAGTGGCATTTATAAGGGCCATATGTTCATATTTAACACCGTATCTCTTCATTATCCTGGCAAGGGTATCACCTTTTTTTACCCTGTATGCAACAACACCTTTTATTATCCTCTCATTTTTCAAGGCAACTGTAAGGTTATTGGTAAAATTGGATATATCTATGGTGTCGGGCAGCTTTATTTTATAGTCGTCTTCATAAGGTGGGGTAATGCCCCTTAATATCTCGGGGTTATAAGACCTGACGCTTCCTACATCCAGGGATGTTGCCCTTGCAATGGCAGAGATGGGTGTTGATGGAGGGACACTAACCTGATGGAACCTTACAGGTTTTTCATATGTAATATTTCCGAAACCGTATTTTTCCGGGTATTTGGCTATGATTGCCGCGGCTATGAGCTTTGGTATGTACTCCCTTGTCTCCTTTGGCAGTGTATTGTATTTGATGAGCTCCCAGAAATCATTGGTATTGTGCTTATTTATGGCCCTCTCTACCCTACCTTCCCCGGCATTATAGCCTGCTGCTGCGAGGTACCAGCAACCAAATTGGTTGAAGAGGTCCCTGAGATACTTTGCCGCAGCAACAGTTGATTTTTCAGGGTCCCTCCGCTCATCTATCCAGAAGTTTACCTTTAGACCGTATCTCCCGCCTGTGGCATATATGAATTGCCATGGGCCACATGCCTTTTTCGGGGAGTATGCCCTTGCATTAAAACCGCTTTCTATCATGGCAAGGTATACAAGGTCCTCAGGCATATTGTTTTCCTTGAGTATCTCCTTCATGATGGGGATATAGTATCGTGCACGCCTTAACCAGTTCGTAAAGACCTTCCTCTTCTCTGTGGTAAAATAGCGGATATAATACTCTACTGCCTCGTTGAAGACTATGGGGATATCAAAGTCCTTAAGCTCATCATGGGTAAGGAGGGAAGAGACATCGTCCTCATCTTCCGGGTCTACCTTGGGCATTTTAAGCGTCTCCAGTTCTTTCTTTAGAGGGCTCATCGGCCTATCAGCTATTATGATAGGGGTTTTTGTCTCCGGTGACATAACTACCACTGATTCCCTGGGCATCTCTACAGTTGCCCTGCTTCCATAAGAAGAATCCTGTATTTTCTTGGGTCCTGAAGAACAGGATACAAGAAAAATAATGGCTAAGGATATGGCAAGATATATCTTCATATTGGTCATTTTACAAAACTTAAAGAGATAATAAAAGTTAAAAATCAGCATGTCAACAAAAAATTATAGTTTTTCACTACTTAAACGCCTTTCCCATTAAATTTCTGTATCCAATGGCAAAGCTATAGGCATCCATCTTCTTTTTGTTTTCCATCTGGAGTTCTATTATAATAAGCGTACCGTCGGTGGTGGATACATATATCCCCTTTTTGTTTATATCGATTATTGTCCCTGGGGGCGAATCGCTGTTATATGGGTCTGTTTGCCCTGTATATATCTTCATTAGTTTTTCATCTATGTATGTATAGGCTACAGGCCATAAAAAAAACGCCCTTATCCTGTTGTTTATCTCCCTTGCCCCTGCCTGCCAGTTTATCCTCCCCATCTCCTTTGTAATGAGAGGTGTAAAGGTTGCAAGCCTGTGGTCCTGTTGCCTGCCTGTTATCTTACCCTCTTTCTCTATATGGTCTATAATATTCGGGAGGACCTCCCCTGACCTCACAGATAACCTATCTGAGAGGGTTGCTGCATTATCATTTTCATCTATATGAACCGTCTCCTGGTATATAATATCACCTGCATCCATCTGTTCGTTCATCTTTATCACTGTTATGCCTGTCTCATTGTCACCGTTTAGGAGTGCCCACTGGATCGGTGATGGCCCCCTGTAGACCGGGAGTAAGGACGGGTGCACATTAATAGACCCTATAGTGGGGATATCCAGTATCTTTTTTGGGATGATGAGACCAAATGAGACAACCACAAACAGGTGGGGGTCAAAATCATGGACCTGAAATATAGAGGGTTCTTTAAAAGAGTCTATCTCGATGACAGGTATGCCCATCTGGAGGGCAGCCTTTTTTATCTCGCTGTCTTCGAGCATGTAGCCCCTGCCCTTTGGCCTCGCCCTTTTTGTGATAACGCATTTGATAAATCCAGAGATTGCCCTGAATGAAGGTAGTGAAAATGCAGAGGTGCTGAAAAACACTATATTCATCTGTTTTTTTGCTTCAGGTATCTTTTTTTGAAGATATTCTTTTTAACGGGGCTTAGATAATCTATAAAGAGCCTTCCATTTAGATGGTCTATCTCATGTTGAAACGCCCTGGCAAGATGGCCTTCACACTCTATCTGAAAAGGTGCATTGTCTATGGTAACACCTTTAACAGAGACCTTCTTTGGCCTGTTGATATACTCATAGTAGCCCGGGACGCTTAAACATCCCTCTTCGCTAATCTCTTCAGATTCACTACTTATAATCTCGGGGTTTATTATGGCAACAGGTTTACCTACCTTGCCTGATTTCAATTCTACGACAATAAGCCTTATGGGGATCCCTACCTGATTGGCAGCAAGACCTGCGCCCCTGGCAAGACGCATGGTCTCTATCATGTCCTGTGAGAGCCTAATAATCTCGTCAGTTATCTCATCTATGGGCTTTGCTGTCTCCCTTAGAACACGGTCAGGGTATACCCTTATCTCCAGTAAGGCCATAACAGAATACTTTTATAATAAATCGACTTTTTTTTCAACTAATAAGCGACCTATGCCTTTTTATTACAGACCCCGCACCTGTTACATATGCTTTTCTTGCCATTGTCCAGATATATACCTGTGCGGCCCTTGAAGTCTTCTATATATATTTTATCTCCCGAACCTCTTTTAATATAGTTATAATCAACAGGGACTTTCCCTGACCCTCCGGTTATATCGATGGTATATGTAGGCATGGCAAGGCCTGAGATGTTTCTCCTCAAGGTCTTCATTATCTCTATGCCCCTCTGGACCTGCACCTTAAAGTGCATCACACCCCTCACCTCGTCGAGCTGAAAAAGATAGTAGGGTTTAATCCCCAACATTACAAGACCCTGGAAAAGGTGGGCAAGTATGAAGGGACAGTCATTTACACCCCTTAAAAGCACAGTATGGCCAAGGAGGATACACCCTGTCTCTCTGAGCATCCTTATTTTTTCAGAGAATTCATCTGTTATCTCCCTCGGGTGATTTATGTGTATTATAAACCATAGGGGATTTATCTTTTTTATGGCATTGATATGCCCATCTGTTATGCCCTCAGGATATACAAGGGGCACACGAGAGCTTATCCTTATTGTTTTTATGTGGTCTATACTGAAAAGGTTAGAGAGTATGTGGTCGAGTTCTTCCGGGGAGAGCATCATGGGGTCGCCACCGGAGACTATCACCTCTTGTATGGATGCATCTTTTTTCAGATATGCAAATGTGTCTTTGTGGGATGCCTTTATATCATGGTCCCTGCCGGTCAGCCTTTTTCTGTTACAGAACCTGCAATAGACAGCACACTGGGCACCTGTTAAAAAGACACCCCTTCCTGGGTATTTCTTTATAAATGAAGGCGTTATAGAGTGTCTGTCCTCAATTAGGGGGTCTACCTCTCCCTGATGGGAGAGCTCTTTTATGTCCGGGATACACTGTCTTTTTATAGGGCATTCAGGATTTGTCTTGTCTATGAGATTTAGATAGAAATAGGACACCTTCAGGGGATATACCCTTGAAGTATCGTTTATCTCTTTGATTTTTCTTTTACTTAGAGCTAAATATCCCTTTAAATCCGATACGTGAAAAATGAAAGGGAGGGTATCTTTCTTACCCTCCTTGTCTCTCATCGTCTATTTTATCTGTAGAAAGTGGGCCCTTCTGTTCTTTGCCCAGGCCTCTTCATTGTGACCAGGGTCGAAGGGTCTTTCTTTTCCATAGCTGACTGTCTCTAAGAGTTTTCCATCAACACCAAGGTTTATCAGATAATTTTTTGTAGAGTCAGCTCTTTTCTGACCAAGGACAAGGTTATACTCCACAGTCCCTCTTTCATCGCAGTGACCCTCTATCCTCACCTTTTTCCCTGGGTTTGCCTTAAACCAATCGAGATTGTTCTTGAGGACCTCTGCGTCGCCCGGTCTTATGTTGTATTTATCGAAGTCAAAGAATATGTCCTTTAGCTCAGGTGCTGCAGCAACAGGGGCTGCCTTGGGGACCTCTTTTTCAACAACAGGTTCTGGTTTTTTGGCCTCCTCTGCCTTCGGGACAACGACCTGGACCTCAGGTGCCTTTGGTTTTTCTGCCTCTGTCTTGACTACCTGCTGTGAGCAGCCAAACCCTAAAAATACCCCGACCATTAAAACTAACAGTATTAAGCCAAACCATTTAATCTTCATATTCCACCCCTTCTTAAAAAATTTTTTTGGGCATACTCTCTTGACGAGGGTATACCCAATTTTTAAAAGCATTACTTTTTCTCAGGTGCTGGAGCTGCCTTCTCAGGTGCTGGAGCTGCCGGTTTTGCCTCTTCCTTTGGTGGTGCTGGTTTTGGCGGCTCAGCTGATGGTCCGCAGCCCATTAATGCAAAACCTGCAAAAAATGTAACTGCTACAAAGAGTACCAACAGTTTTTTCATTATTGTCACCTCCTTTCGTATTTTTTAAATCTGATTGATATATAATATATCAAAACAGATAAGTAAATTAAAATTTTTTTATAGTTACAAAATTTTTTATCTCCTCCACATCTTTTTTTGTAACGATGCTGTATGTATGGTTCAGCGTTGATGCGGTGCCACAGGCAACCCCAAGGGATAGGGCATCTTCAATAGTATTTCCCATAGATAGCATAAATGCCATACCCGCTATCAATGAGTCCCCGGCACCCATAGAGTTTCTCACCTTAACTGCCGGGGGTATTGCCTGTATAGTTTCTTCTTTTGTTATTGCTAAAGCCCCCTTCTGGCCCATGGAGACAACAATCACATCCATATTATCCAAAAGAGGCCTTGCATGCTCTATTATCTCCCCCACATCTTTTATCTGTTTGTTTACAAGCCTGCTGAATTCGTGGATATTGGGTTTTATCATATATGGTCGGGCATGTATGCCCTTTTTAAAAACATCACCATCTGCATCCAGGATTACCCTGACCCCTCTTTCATTTAGGTTTGTTATCATCTGAGGAAAAAGGGAGTCATTTATACCAATAGGGTAACCACTACTTATAACTACATAGTTTCCTTTTGGGATAACCTTTATCTTATCAAGGAAAAGGGATATATCTAAAGTTGATAACCCGGGGTCAGATGTGCTGAGTAGGGTCTTTAGTCTCTTTTTTTTCTGGTGTATGATGATGTTTGACCTTGTTTCAGAGCTGGTCCTTATAAAATCACAGATAATCCCCTCATTAATCAGTATGCCCTCTAATTCAAGACCCCTGTATCCGCCTATAAAACCAAGGGCAGTGGTCTCACCGCCCAACTCCTTTATTACCCTTGATATATCTATGCCTTTTCCAGATGGACGCCTGTTTTCCCCTATAACCTTGTTTACATCATCATATACAAGCTCCTCAACATCTATTGTGATGTCCAGGGTAGGGTTTAGTGTTATCGTATATATCATTGAAAATGCAAATTTTATTAAATCTGTAAAGCCCAACAGGTTTTACAGGTTGTTTTTTTTATTATTTAATGTTAATTAGTCAATCACAGATATTATACAAAAAAAATAAAAAAATGAAAATAATCTTTATTTTTTTATTAATCTTTTTTCCCTTTAAGGTTTTCAGTGCTGCCTTTTTAATATACAATCAGGATGCAAAGGCAAACAGCATGGGTATGGCGGTGAGTGCATCCATAGACAATAGCTCTGCTGTATTCTATAACCCTGCTATGCTCCCTGAACTCAAGGGCTCTGGATTTTTAGCCGGTGATATATTAGCCTATCCGAGGATGACCTATGAAGACCCCATATCCGGAGAAAAATATATAACCAAAACAGGCTCCCATCACATCCCCCATTTGTATATGAGGTATACGAAAGACAGACTCGCTTTAGGGCTCGGCATATTTTCCCCTTTTGGCCTCTCAACCCAATGGCCCAATAACTGGATAGGTAGATACAATATTATCTTTGCCGAGATAAAAACAACCTTTGTAAACCCTGTAGTGGCTTACAGGATAAATGATAGCATATCTATAGGAGGTGGCCTGTCATATATCCAGAGTTATGTCACTTTCAAGAGCGCATTAAATCTGTTTCCCTTGTCAGATGGCCTGTCAAGGCTATCAGGTGATGGAGATGGGATAGGTTACAACGGCGCTATATTTGTAAGACTGCCTAATGACCTTGCCTTATCATTTACATACAGGAGCCCGGTCAGGATAAAATACAGGGGGAGGGCAAAGTTCTACCTGCCCCCTCCACTGGTATCTACCTCCACAGGGGCATCTACGACCCTGACCCTGCCTTTTATATGTGCAGCAGGTATTGCAAAAAAGCATGGGCAGTTTATCTTCGAGGCAGATATCCTTTATACAGGTTGGTCATCCATGAGTAATTATCAGATTTCATCAGACAATGGTATGGCAGACGGTTTTTTTTACAAAAACTGGCGAAATTCGCCAAGCATAGCCCTAGGGGTTAACTATTTTTCTGGAAAGAACATGGAGATCAAAGGAGGCTATATGTTCGATAAGACACCCATCCCGAAAAAGACCCTTGGTCCTGAACTCCCTGATAGCACAAGGCATATATTCACATCTGGTATAACATATAAAAAAGGGGATTATAGATTTAGCATAGGTTACCAGGCCACATTTTTTAATGATACAAAATCTTACATGGCAGGGATGGCCGGTAAATATACAGGGTTTGCACACCTTATAATGTTTGGTATGGAATTTGGAGAATAGGAGAATCCTATTTTTATCGTTCAAGACCTTTTATAAAGGTCTTATATAGTTTTAGGTGATGAGGAAAATATGAAGGAAGGCGCAGCTGTTAATTTAAAAAAGGGGCTTATAAATGGCCTGTCCATAACCTTACTCATGGTAAAGGTTATTGTCCCCTGTTATATAATAATCGAGATTATAAAGCATTTTGGCATAATAGGCATAATCAGCGAGTTCTTTAAGCCCTTCATGAGGTTTTTTGGGCTCCCTGGCGAGGCTGCCCTGGCTATCATCGCAGGCTATACCATAAACCTCTATGCAGCCATTGCAGTTATTTCACCCCTTAATCTTTCATCCAAGGATATAACCATTGTTGCCCTTATCCTTGGTATATCCCACAGCCTCTCTGTTGAGACGCCGGTGACCCAGAAGACAGGGGTCAATGGATGGTTACTTCTTGTTTTGAGGATATCTTTAAGTCTCCTTGCTGGAGCAGGACTGAATCTGATATGGACATTATTCTAACCGCATTAAAAAACTCAGCACTCCTTACGGGGCAGCTCCTTTTAATAATACTGCCTCTTACCATATCTTATGAATTTTTAAAACACCGCCAGGAGGGTATAGCTAAAAGGCAATTCAGGGTTTTTGGCATAACTGCCAATGGCCTTATCCCGCTTCTGACAGGTATTATAATAGGCCTTACCTATGGCGCAGGCGTTATAATACACTCCATTAGGTCATCTAATATGGATAAAAAAGAGGCATTCCTCATACTCCTTTTTCTGTCCATATGCCATGCCATTATAGAGGATACCCTTATCTTTGTTGTTATAGGTGCAAACGGCTTGATATTGATAGTAGCAAGATTTATCCTTGCCTTTGCCTTCACCTATATAGCCTACAGATGGCTATTTTTTAGAAAGCCCCTTTAGATTATCAATGAGATTGGTGAGGTCAAGGGGCAGGGTGGTCTGGCTACTGTGGGCCATATCCCTTACTATAAGGATACCTTTGTCTATCTCGTCATCCCCTATTATCAATACTGTATCTGCACCCACTGAGTCTGCATAACGCATCTGGGACTTGAGGGACTTTGCATCGGGGAGATAAAAAAACTTGACATTATTTTCTGTAAAAAGCCTCATCATGGGGACTATAAAACCCTTTGCCCTATCGCCTAAGTATGCCAGAAATACAGTAGAACCATCTTTTTTCACGGATGTTGAGATTAAAAGAGAGAGCCTGTCAACGCCTATGGCAAACCCTATCCCAGGCACAGGTGGTCCACCCATAGACTGGACAAGGTTATCATACCTGCCCCCGGCAAGAAAGGCATTCTGGGAGCCAAGACCGCCTGATGTTACCTCGAAAACAGTCCTTGTATAATAATCAAGGCCCCGGACAAGCCTTTTGTTGACGGTTATGGGGATATTGAGTTCTTCTGTATGGGATAGAAAGCCATCAAAGTGGACCCTGCAGGGGTCACAGAGATTATCGAAGAGCAGTGGCGAAGAACCACTTATCTCTTTGCAACCAGGGCTTTTGCAGTCGAAGATCCTCAAGGGGTTTTTCTGGAGTCTTCTCCTGCAGTCTTCACAGAGGTCTTGTTTTTTGTCTTCAAAGTATCCTACTATGAGTCTTTTGAAGCCCTCCCTGCATTCAGGGCAACCAACACTGTTGGTCTCTATGGTGTATTCTGCAAGACCTATGGATTTAAGGATGAGATATATCATCCAGATTAGTTCTGCATCTATGATGGGTGCCTCAATCCCAAACACCTCCACATCTACCTGTCTGAACTCCCTGTATCTACCCTTTTGCGGCCTCTCATGCCTGAACATGGGGCCTATGGAAAAGAGCTTGCTAATCCTTTCCTTGGCAAACATACCTGTCTCGAGATATGCCCTTACCATCCCGGCAGTGGCCTCTGGTCGCAATGTTACTGAATCACCGCCTGTATCTGTAAAGGTAAACATCTCCTTTTCCACTATGTCTGTAGCATCTCCTATAGTCCTTACGAAAAGCCCTGTGTTTTCCAGTACAGGTATAATAATCTCTTTGTAGCCAAAGAGTTCAAGGTATCTCCTTGAGATGTCCTCTATAAGTCTAAATCTTATGACCTCATCCCCGTAAATGTCCCTAAAACCTCTCAAGCTTTTTATCTTTTCCATATGCACCTGCTCTGTAAAGATATAATTATAACTACATATCCCAGGGGGTTGTAAATAGTGGGTATCTAAACTCTATGAGATAGGGCTCGTCCCATGTTATACCCTGGAGTATTTTTTTAAGGCCCTGTATAGAGCTTGTTTGTTTTGCCTTTATGTCAAAGGCCCTGGCTATTTCTGTAAAATCAGGGTTTAAAAGCCCCATGGCGCCCTCAATACCATATCTTTTTCTCATCATGTCTTCAAGGATGCCAAAGCCAGAATTGTTATAAACAAGGATTACCACAGGCACCTTGTATTTCTTCAAGGTAGATAGTTCGCCTATGCCGGGTAATGCCCCTCCGTCACCGCATATGCAGAGACAAGGTCTATCTGGTGCGCCTATCTTTGCCCCTATAGAGGCAGGAAGGGCATAAAATATAGGCGAGATCCCCCTGGGCATGATAAATGTCCTTTGTCTATATACAGGGAAATAATATTCTGCCCAGTAAGAGATAAGGTTCAGGTCCCATACTGTTATGGTATCCTCTGGTATGGCAGTCCTGATGGTATCTATGATTTTAAAGCCCTTTTGTTTTTTTAGAAGGGCATATCTCTCCTGTTCCTTTTGTTTTTTTATACGGTCCAGTTCCCAGTTAAATTTTTTTCTGCTTAACAGATCCTTTAATTTATACAGAAAATCTTCTATTTTACACGGTAACCCAATGGCTGTTGGATAGTTTTTCCCGAACCACCGGTCATCTATGTCTATATGGATGAGCTCTCTTATCTTTACACCCCTTCTTTTGGCATCCACATCACGGAGCCTTGTGCCAATAGCAATGACAATATCTGCCTCGCCGAGGGTTTTGTTGGTGATGCCTTTCTGCATTACATTGCCGAGGCTAAAGCCTGATCTCTCATCAACTATGCCCTTGCCCCCGGTGGTGGTAAAAAAGGGTATGGAAGAATCCAAGCATATCTGCCCCAATATCTCCCCTGCATAGTAAGACATGGCAGACTTGCCGCATATAATAGCGGGTTTTTCTTTATCCTTTAAAATCGCTTCCATCTTTTCTATGGTATCTCTTAGGCGAGGCGTGTCTTCCTCTGCCATTTTTGTTACCGAAGATTCGCCTGTGGATTGTCTTACTGATGGTATCTCTCTATCGAGAAATACAAAGGGTATGGATACGACCACAGGGCCCTTCCTGTCTGTTGTGGCTGTCTTAAGGGCATCCTCCATGGTAGGGATGATTTTATCTAACGATGATACATAAAAGGTCTTTTTCGTAAAATATCTGAATATATTTTCAGGCTCTGCAAGCTCATGGAGTATGCCCCTGCCATGTTCATCTCTTTTTGTATCTATGTGGACTATAATAAGAGGCGTATCATCACCGTAGGCCTCCATGGAACCGGATACCACATTACCGAGGCCTGGACCGGGGGTAACAAAAATAACACCTGCCTCCCCTGTTACCCGTGCATAGCCATCGGCCATATAGGCGATATTAGATTCATGCCTGCCCATAAACACATTGATTTTATTAGAGGTAAACGCCTCGTCAAGGGATATTGTGTGAATACCTGGCAAGTAAAAGATATTATTGATGTTATTTTGTCTTAAAAAAGTTGCAATACCTTGTTTGGCCTGCATTTTATCACCTTATGTAAGTTTAGCATACTAACCTCTAAAGTTAAATAAAATTTTACTTGACAACAGGAGTTATATTTTAGTTTAATACCGTAAACTTCTTGTAGGCTTATAGTGTTATTATGAAAATAGACGGTGCAAGCATAGGTGAGAGAATAAAGATGTTAAGGCAGGCGAAATCCCTTACCCAGGAGGAGCTTGCCATAAGGGCTGGACTTACAAAGGGTTTTATATCCCAGATAGAGAGAAACCTGACATCCCTATCTGTAGAGAGCCTCATCGGTATCTTGGATGCCCTTGATGAAAAGCCCTCAACTTTTTTTAACGGTGCATTTGATGAAAAGATTGTCTTTAAATTAAGGGATCGGGTTGACCTGGAGATGGAAAACGTAAAGGCATTCCAGATACTTGTACCTGCTGCACAGAATAGACAGATGGACCCTGCCCTTTTGGAGTTGAATGCCCAAGAGAAAACCCCGGAGGAGGAGCCCCATGAGGGCGAGGAGTTTGGATATGTAATAAATGGAAGTATCGAATTGGTTTTAGGGGGAAAGGCATATAAACTGAAAAAAGGGGAGTGCTTCTATTTTAAGGCAACAAAGAAACATTATATAGCAAATAGGCGAAAGAACAAGGCCTATGTTTTATGGGTATCTTCACCACCTAATTTTTAGTTATGGATAGGAGATGGAGATAAAGTTAAATATCTATTTTAAAGAAACAAAAGGAGCCTGGTCTTCAGGCGGAGATAACCAACAATTGGTTGGGAAATAAGAGCTTGGGAGGTGGACAAAGTGATCATAAAAACACCCACAAAATTTTTTCTTGTCAGCGGTTCTTCCGAGGGATATTCATTGCTTAATGCCTTTGATGGTGCCCTTATAGCATCAGGCGTTGGCGATACCAATCTTGTTAAAATGAGCAGTATACTCCCACCTGGTTGTGTGGAGATTAATCCACCTCCGGTGCCAATGCCTCAGGGGGCCCTTGTGCCCGTTGCCTATGCATCCCGTAGCAGCAATGTCCCCGGTGAAGTAATATCTGCTGCTGTGGCAATAGGTATACCAAAGGATGAGAAGAGCGCCGGGCTAATAATGGAATATTCTGCCAATGACGATGAGGATGTGGTTGTAAATCAGGTAAAGAGGATGGTAGAAGAGGGCATGAAGCTAAGGAACAGGGCTATAAAAGAGATAATGGCCAAATCAGCAACCCACAAGGTTGTAAATATAGGCGCTGTATTTGCCGGTGTTGTCCTTTGGGATTAGTCTTCATAGGGACTAAAAAAGGATTGGCCCTAAACCTGCAGTATTCTCATAAACAAATCCTTAATAATTTATTTGCTATGGATAATAGGGACATAACCCCATGAAAACTATTTATGACAGCAGATATATAGGGTCAAAGGATTCAATGGAAAATGCAGATACTGTTTTGATTGGTTGCCCCCTGGATGCCACATCATCTTTTAGGGGAGGCACCAGATTTGCCCCTGACAGCGTTAGAAAGGCATCCTGGACACTTGAGACATATAGCCCCTATATGAAGATGGACCTTGATGAACTGCTGTTTTATGATGCCGGTAACCTTGACATCCCCCAGGGCAATCTTATCTATTCCCTGGAGGTCATAGAGGGGGCAATGAGGGAGATCGCCCGTAAAGAAAAGAGGCCTCTCATTATGGGTGGTGAACACCTCTTAACATATCCTGTAATCAAGGGCCTGAAAGAAGCCTATAGTAATATACAGGTTATACACTTTGATGCCCACTGTGATTTAAGAGACGAATATGAGGGACAGAGGCTCTCCCATGCCACAGTTATGAAAAGGGTAAAAGAACTGGGCATATCAGATATATATCAGATAGGGATCAGGTCAGGGACAAGATCAGAGTTTGGAGAGGCATTTATCATAGATGCCCCTGAGACACTTGCATCTCAGATAAGAAAACAGGATGCTGTCTATCTGACCTTTGATATGGATGTATTTGACCCCTCTTTGGTTCCAGGGGTTACAACCCCTGAGCCCGGGGGCATAATGTTCCATGATTTTATATATTACCTAAAGGCCATTTCAGGTATGAATATCATTGGGGCGGATATAGTGGAGCTCTCCCCGGATTATGATACATCCTTTGTATCTTCCATATGCACAGCCAAGGTAGTGCGGGAGATAATAATGCTTTTATCCTGTCGAGGGGGTTGATAGCCCTGTAATCTTATTTAAGGAGACAGACGATGGATAGCAGTAAAAACAATGGAAGGATAATGATTATAGGTGCAGGAGGGGTTGCCACTGTGGCAGCCCATAAATGTGCCCAGGTCCCTGAGGTTTTTAAAGAGATAATGGTTGCGAGCAGGACACTATCTAAATGCGAGTCTATAAAAAAGGATATAAAAGACAGGTATGGGAGAGAGATACACATTGCCCAGGTTGATGCAGACAATGTCCCTGAGCTTACAAGGCTTATAGAGAGTTATAGGCCTTTTCTTGTTTTAAATCTTGCCCTACCCTATCAAGACCTCCATATAATGGAGGCATGCCTTGCCACAGGTGTGCACTATATAGACACGGCAAACTATGAGCCGCCTGATGAGGCACACTTTGAATATAGCTGGCAGTGGGCATATAATGATAGATTTAGGGAAAAAGGCATTATGGCCGTCCTTGGTTCAGGTTTTGACCCGGGTGTTACAAATGTATTTGCAGCCTATGCCCAGAGACACCTTTTCGATGAGATCCACTATCTCGATATACTGGACTGTAATGCCGGGGACCATGGCCACCCCTTTGCCACCAATTTTAACCCGGAGATCAATATAAGGGAGGTCACACAGACAGTGCGACACTGGCAAGAGGGGAGGTGGCTTAAGACCCCTCCTATAATAGAGGATGGGAGCATCCATTTCAGCTTTGATTATCCTGTAGTGGGTAAAAGGGAGAGCTATCTTTTATATCACGAAGAGTTGGAGTCCCTTGTCCTTAATATAAAAGGCCTAAAGAGGGCAAGGTTCTGGATGACATTCTCTGAGAACTATCTGAACCACCTTAAGGTCCTTAAAAATGTGGGTATGACAAGGATAGACGAGGTAGATTTTGAGGGCACAAAGATAGTACCTATAAAGTTTCTCAAGGCACTCCTCCCCGAGCCCTCTTCCCTTGGTATGCGATATAAAGGAAAGACAGTAATAGGTAATGTAATGACAGGCATAAAGGATGGCAGGACCATCACCCGCTATATATACAATGTCTGTGACCATGAGGATGCCTTCAGGGAGACAGGGACACAGGCCATAGCATATACAACAGGGGTCCCTGCCATGATAGGTGCCATGATGGTTTTTACTGGCCTCTGGCAGGGTGCAGGTGTTTTTAATATAGAGCAGCTTGAGCCAGATGGTTTTATGGATGTATTGAATAGATACGGGCTGCCCTGGCAGGTGGTAGAGTGCCCGCCCCTGCCTGATAATTTTTAGACATGTTAAGATGGACCTCCAGGATATATTAAAGGGGCTTACTGGAAAAATATCTGAAAGAAAAGCAGATATCCCGGAGGCATATCACAGTCTTTCTCATCAAGAAAGAAAAACACTCCTTGAAAGATTGGATAAAAAATCACTGAGATTTCTTACCAGTATTATAAAACTCAATAAAAAAAAGAGATTCAGAGAATCCCACAGGGGGTTTTTGGAGATATCACAAAAAAATATAAAGACGCCTGTCTATCTTATAGATGAAAATCTCATAGAAGAAAACATGAGGGTCTTGAGGTATGTAAAGGATAGGACAGGCTGTAAGATTTTACACGCCCTCAAGGCATACGCAACCTACGCCACATTTCCTGTGATGAGTCTATATCTTGACGGGACATGTGCCAGCGGCCTGAATGAGGCAAGGCTGGGCCGTGAAAGGTTCGGAAAAGAGGTGCACACCTTTGCAGCAGCTTACAGGGAGAATGAGTTTGTCAAGATACTGAGATATTCAGATGTTATTATATTTAATTCCTTTTCCCAACTGGAAAAATACTATCCCATGACAAAGAAAAAGGGCAGAGAGATAGGCATCAGGGTAAACCCAGGATATGGGGTTGCAGATACACAGATGTATAACCCATGCGCACCCTGCTCGAGGCTCGGGGTTATCCACGAGATATTTCAGGAGGGATTCCAGAGCAATATGGGTAAGATAGATGGGCTCCACTTCCATGCCCTGTGTCAACAGAATGCCCATGCCTTGGAGAGGGTTTTAAAGTCCTTTGAAAAGCTCTATGGCAGATACATTAAGGGGCTAAAATGGGTAAATTTTGGCGGTGGACACCACATAACAAGGGATGACTATGACATAGAACTGCTGATCAGGCTTATAAATGAATTCAAAGATAGATATAATGTCCAGGTCTATCTTGAGCCTGGAGAGGCCAGCGTATTAAATGCAGGTGTCCTGATAGCCTCTGTCCTTGATATTGTGAGAAATGTCATGGACATAGCCATAATAGATGCCTCTGCTGAGACACATATGCCGGACGTCCTTCTTATGCCCTACAGGCCTTATATTCTAAGTTCTGCAGGGTCAGAAGAAAAAAGATATACATATAGGGTTGCAGGGCCGAGTTGCCTTGCCGGTGATGTTATAGGGGATTACTCCTTTGACAGACCCCTTAAACCAGGGGACAGGGTTGTGTTTACTGACATGGCCCTCTATAGCATTGTAAAAAACACCACCTTTAATGGCATAAACCTCCCTGATATAGCTGTTATAAGAAAAACAGGTGAGTTAGAGGTAGTCAAGAGCTTCGGCTATAGAGATTATGTATCCCGTCAATGAGGCCTAAGGGTCTTCAGTCTGTATCTGAGGTCTTTTCCCTGAGATAATGTTTCAAAAAGATAAGGTCCCTTTCGGTGAATCCATCCCAGGAAAATGGAAACAGGGCATTGTTCTGAAAAAGAGGCTCATCAGAGATGGGATAGCGGGCAAGGGCCTTGTATTCATCGAATAGCCTTGTATGGGGTATGGGTGTGTATTCTGCGATATGAGGCCTTACACCCAGGTCGCAGAGATAATCTATTGCATCCTTTACATCCATCCAATTCTGAAAGGGTAGCCCGGCAAGGATATAGACACCTATTGCACTGGTCTTAAACCCAACTTTTACAAGACTTTTTATGGCCCTTTCAAAGGTATCTCTATCTACCTTATTACCTGTCTGTCTCTGGGTTTTTGGATCAATTGTCTCAAGCCCTATCCTTATCTCTTTAAAACCCGAATAGAGAAGCAACTCTGCTATCTCATCGTCAATAAAGGCTGCGTTTAAGGCATTGGGGTTATAGATATCCGGCTTAGAGGTTAACCCGCTTAGTCCTTTCAGTAGAGGCACAGCATGATTTTTTTTATCATATAGAAAATTGTCGTCATAAAGGACGAATCTATTTACACCAGAACCCTGCCAGTAAATGACCTCATCTATTACCTCCATAGGCTTTCTTCTTATTAATCGGGGATACATAAAGGGTGTAGAGCAGTAGGCACATCTGTAGATGCAGCCGTATGATGTAAGTAGAGGTACAAAATACGGGGTTCCATATAGATCAAAGCATGGATAAGGGACACCTTCAAACCCATATAGTTGAGGTCTGCTTTTGAGCCTGATGGAGAGATGATGCTCTAAAAAATCATAAAAAAGCCCTATCTCGTTGTTCCTTACAATAAGATCAGCCCCGGCCATGTGAACTGTGGCATGCTCATAGCAAAGCATAGGGTATATGCCACCTATTACAATCTTGGACATGGGGAAGACTGTCCTTACTGTCTCAAGCACCTCCTTTGTCCCCATATACCAGTATGTCATAATAGAGGTTATCAATATAATATCAGGCTCATGGATAGCACTGAGCCTTTTTAATAGCTCTTCTTTTGATATGCCGTATCTCTTAAGCCTTTTTTTTATACCCTCAAGACAGGATGGACTACTGACCTTTTCCTTTATAAAGGGTGCCCTTCCATCCTCTTTTCTTTTCGCCTCTACCACCTCAAGACAGTCTATAAGGGATATTTGAAAGCTGTTTTGCCTTAAGATACCCCCTATATACAAAAGACCCAGAGGTGCTGACCAGAAACTGTATGCAGCAAAGTCATAGATGTAAGGATTTATAAGGAGTGCCTTTGGGGTTTCACGTGAAACCTTCATGCTACCTAAAAGACCTTTTTTTGACAAGGAACCTTGCCGTAAGGAGCCCAAAGATGAAACCACCGATGTGGGCATACCAGGCAACACCATCTGTATGGGAATAGAGCACCTGTATAAAAAACCAGATGGTCAGCAATAATATGGCAGGGAGTTGAACAAATTTTATAAATACTATGATTATAAGCATAGTCACAATCTTTGCGTGGGGGAAGAGTATAAGGTATGCACCTAATGTCCCGGATACAGCACCGCTTGCCCCTATCATGGGTATCTTTGACTGGGGGTCATAGAGGAGCTGAAATAAGGCAGCCATTATGCCAGAAAAGATATAGAATAAAAAGAACCTCTTATGACCGAGGCTGTCTTCCACAGATTTACCAAAGATAAAGAGATAGAGCATGTTCCCGCCTACATGGATAAAGCCCCCGTGTAGAAACATGGATGTGAATATGGTCATGATATTGTATGGTATCAGGCTGTGATTCGTTGTTAATGAGACCCAGAAATCATAGGGCATGAGGCCATAATATTTAAAGATAAACTCGTTGTCTGAATGGGTTAAGATAAGCCTCTGCCACAAAAAAATTAAAATATTTACAAAGATAATACATGCTGTTATAATTGGAAATGTGCGTGTCTTTAAATTGTCTTTTATAGGTATCATTCATGTATTCTTACCATGAGTGCCCATGTAAGTCAAAGAAACTCAGAACAGGGGGCTAAATATGCCTGAATTAAGAAAAGACCCTATTATAGATAGATGGGTTATAATCTCTACGGAGAGAGGAAAGAGGCCTGTTTTTTTTATAGAGGAACAGCCTTCGTTTAAAGAGGGTGTATGTCCGCTGTGTCCCGGGAATGAGCATATGACACCCCATGAGGTCTTTGCAATAAGACAGAACTCACCACCAGACAGCCCTGGTTGGAGCCTGAGGGTTGTGCCTAATAAATTCCCTGCCTTAAGGATAGAGGGCAATCTCGATAAAGAGGGCATCGGTCTCTACGACAAGATGAACGGTATAGGTGCCCACGAGGTAATCATTGAGACACCTGTCCACGGAGAGACCATATGGGATATGGATACAGCCTCCATACAGAATATCTTTATAGCCTATAAGGAGAGGAGCCTCGACCTCTCAAAGGATAAGAGGTTCAGATATATAATGGTTTTTAAAAATCATGGCTCTATTGCCGGGGCATCCCTTGACCATTCCCACTCCCAGTTAATAGCCCTGCCCATTGTCCCCAGAAGGGTTTCAGAGGAGATAAACGGTAGCCTAAGCTATTATAGATACAAAGACAGGTGTGTGTTTTGTGATATGATTGCACAGGAGATAGAGGATGATGTCAGGGTTGTTTATGAAAACGAGCTCTTTATAGCCCTTTCGCCTTTTGCATCGAGATTTCCCTTTGAAATATGGATTTTGCCCAAGAGACACGAATCAAGCTTTGTCATGCATAGTCAAGGGGAAAGCTATTTCTTTCTATCTGATTGCATATCAGTAGTATTGAAGAAGTATCTAAAGCTCCTGAATGCCCCTCCTTATAACTATATGTTCCACACAGCAGCCATTGGTGATAAAGAGCTTTCCCATTACCACTGGCATATTGAGATTATACCGAGATTAACAAAGATGGCGGGTTTTGAGTGGGGGACAGGATTTTATATAAACCCTACCCCACCTGAAGAGGCAACAACATATCTAAAAGAGACAGATGTTTAGGGGGTTAAAATGAAGATTTTGATTGCTTCACCAGAGGTATATCCGTTCATAAAGACAGGTGGTCTTGCAGATGTATCAGGTGCACTCCCAAAGGCATTGAAAAAACTTGGGGTTGATGTCCGTGTAATCCTTCCAAAACACAAAGGTATAGATGAGCAGAGGTTTACCTTAAGATATAAAAACTATAGGATATCCTGCCCCATATCCCTTGGCTATGTGGATGCCGAGATAGTGGAGAGTGAATACGATGGCATAACTGCCTATCTTGTTGAGCAGGATGATTATTATAACAGGGACTATCTCTACAGCACCCCTGATGGCGATTATCAGGACAATGCCGTACGGTTTATATTTTTTTCAAAAAGTATACTCGAGGCCATCAAAGTAACAGGTTATATCCCTGATGTCCTTCACTGTAATGACTGGGAGACAGCCCTGGCACCCGTGTTTCTCCGCACATTGTACAGAGACGACCCTGACCTGAAGGATATTGCTACCCTTTTTACTATCCACAATATAGGATATCAGGGTATTTTCTGGCATCATGATATGCATCTTTTGAATATTGGGTGGGAGTATTTTACCCCAGATTACCTGGAATTTTACGGTAATATCAATTTTTTAAAGGGTGGTATAGTATTTTCAGATATAATAAACACGGTGAGTAAACAGTATAGCCAGGAGATACAGACACCAGAATTCGGTTATGGCCTTGACGGGGTCCTCAGGTCAAGGAAATCAGACCTCTTTGGTATTGTAAATGGCATAGATTATGAAGACTGGAACCCGGAAAAAGACAATTTTCTGCCAGCAAATTATAGTCCAGAAAAATTGGAAAATAAGGCCATATGCAAAAAAGCCCTCCTTAAGGAGTTTGGTCTTCCTTATAGCAGTAATAAACCTGTTATTGCCACTATTTCAAGACTGGCAGACCAGAAGGGTTTTGATCTCATTGCATTGGCAATGGAAGAGATATTTTCCTTGGGGGCCCAGTATATTGTCCTTGGGACAGGTGAAAGGAAATACCACGAACTCTTTACAGACCTCGCAAAGAGGTTTAATGGACTTTTAGGTGTAAAGATTGCTTATGATAATAGACTTGCCCATCTGATTGAGGCCGGGGCAGATATGTTTCTCATGCCGTCCAGGTATGAACCATGCGGGCTAAATCAGCTATATAGCTTGAAATACGGAACAGTTCCCATAGTGAGGGGGGTAGGTGGGCTTGAGGACACAATAATAGATTACACAATGAATCCAGGACAGGGGACAGGCTTCAAATTCTATGAGTATAACAAGGAAGAGATGCTCGATGCCATTGAAAGGGCAATGGCAGTCTATGAGAATAAATCTGAGTGGCAATCCCTTATCAAGAGGTGCATGAATGAGGACTTCTCATGGGAGAAATCAGCAAGGGAATACATAGAGCTTTACAATAAGGCTATTGCAAAGCACAGATCCATGACATGAACGCAGTGGAGTTATTAGGCGAAGTAATAGAGATATCCCACTCCAATCTTGAAATAAACTCAAGGATATCCGCCATATTGAATATCATCGCCCATAGAATGGGCTTTGAGGAGGTTCTTGTATTCAAACTCGACAAGGACAAGAGGATAACCTGTAGATATTCCAATCAGGACTGCTCCCTCTTTTCCCTCCTATCTAAATACAGGTGTCATATAGGAGAGGGTATCATAGGTAGTATAGCCCAGAAAAGGATACCCCAGTATTTTACCTACAAGGATATACCGCCTAGGTTCGGCTGTATCTTTTTTCATGAGCTTGACGGGATAATAGATAGATACAGGTCCTTTGCCTTTGTCCCACTTTCAGATGATAGCTATATCTATGGGGTTATGGTTGCCATCTCTTCAGAAAAGGGGGATCTGCAGGACAGGGAAAAGATACTCCTATCGGTGATTGCAAGGGAGATAGGCGGGCTTATAAGGGTTGACGAGATTATGTTATCATCCAAAAAAAGGATAAGCGAGCTCGTTACCTTATCTGAACTCGGCAAGGTCCTCACGACAAACATGGAGCCAGAGGCTGCATTGAAGAATATTGTGTTTATTATTGCAAAGGCACTGAATGCCACCATGGCCACCATTAAGCTCAATAATTTTGTTTCAAGGTTTAATATCCAGCGTTTTACCTATGGACAATCTGACCCAAAACTGGAAAGGTTCATTGATGACCTGGAGGGGCAGGCAATTAATGCCAAGAGGACCACAACCCTCTCTGAAGAGTTATATGTGGATGATGAGGATATATCCCATTACTCACTCTGCAGTTCGCCAATAATAACAAAAAACAAGGCAATAGGGGCCATGACCATATGTTCATCAAAAAAGCATATAACCTTTGACCAAAATGACAATATAGCCTATCTTATAACAACAATAGCAAACTATATATCAAGCGGCCTTGAAAACATCCTGCTTAATACAAGGCTGAAGGATGTAATAAAAGAGCTCAACGAGACACAGAAGAGGGTCATTGAACAGGAGAAACTAAAGAGCCTTGGTGAGATGACGGCAAACATAGCCCACGAGATTAAAAATCCCCTTGTAATAATAGGAGGCTTCACAAAGAGGCTTGCCAAAAAGGTGAATCTAAGTCAGACAGAAAACAGGTATGCCAATATTATTGTCAATGAGGTTGCCAGGCTTGAGACAATATTGAATGAGGTGCTTAATTATGTGAAAGACACCCCTGTCTCCAGAGAGCCGTGTAATATTAATATGTGTATAGATGAGATACTATACCTATTTTCATCAGACGCATCATGGGAGAAGGTAAAGATTGTAAAGGATTACGATACCCAGCTACCTCAGATAATCTGCGATATCCAGCAGATTAAACAGGTCTTTATCAATATCCTTGTGAACTCATATGAGGCAATGAAAGGTGAGGGGGAGATAACTATAAAGACTGGGACAGCACACATAAACAATAAACCATATATCAAGGTTGCTATATCTGACACAGGTGGTGGGATAGACCCTATGGCCATAGATAATATATTTAATCCTTTCTTTACTACCAAAGAAAAAGGGACAGGGCTTGGGCTTGCCATATCAAATAAGATTATCATGAACAATAAAGGCAGGATTGAAGTGGAGAACAATGTAGGAAAAGGCGTTACATTTTTTATCTATCTGCCTTTAGAGAATAATCTATAAAAAGAGGTGTAGATTATGAAAGATAAAAAGATATTAATTGTCGATGATGAGGAAAACATAAGGATCCTTTTTAAGGAGGAACTCGAGGAAGAGGGTTATGAGATAGATGTGGCGTCCAATGGATATGAGGCACTGGAAAAGATAAAAAAATCACCCTTTGACCTTGTGGTCTTGGATATAAAAATGCCGGGCATGGATGGTATCCAGACACTAAATGAGATCAAAAAGATAAAAAAGGACCAACATGTTATACTGTGCTCTGCCTATGGGGAGTTCAAGCAAGATTTTTCGAGCTGGATATCGGATGCCTATGTTGTAAAGTCTGCAGATACAGGTGAGCTTAAGAATACCATAAAGAATATACTTAATCTAACATAGGGCTAAGGATAAGTTAAATATAAACATCATAGACACAGAACATCTAATATAATGAATCATTAAAGGTAAAGATATGTTACACTTTTTTCTCAAAAAACAAAGTCATTTGGAATATTGTTTCAATGTGGAGGCATCAGCCCCCCTCTCCCAGGAGGAATTATTTGTTTTAAAGAATATACTGGCTGATGGGTTTATTCTGGAGAGTATATACGACTCCTCTACCCTTGACCATGGCCAGGAAGTCATTGAGCTTGGCCCAAGGATGAACTTTGCAACAGCCTATTCTACCAACATTGTCTCCATCTGCAAGACCTGTGGCCTTGAAAAGATTGTCAGGATTGAACGCTCCAGGCGTTATCTTTTTGTCCCAGGGTCAGACAGGGAAACATTTATAAGGGACAATCATGACAGGATGACCGAGTGCCTATATGAAAGACCCCTTGAGAGCTTTGAGACCGGGGTAATCCCTGAGGCTGTCTATGAGATACCTTTAATAGAAAAGGGGCCAGATGCCCTCCTTGATGTCCCAGGTCTTGCCATGGATGAGTGGGACAGAAACCTATACTACAACTACTTTGTCAAGGAAGAGGGCAGGAACCCAACGATAGTAGAAATAAGGGACCTGGATAATGCAAACAGCGAACACTCCAGGCATGGTTATTTTAAGGGTAGACAGATTATAGACGGTATAGAGATGCCCGAGACCCTTATGGATATAGTTAAATCAACATGGAAGGTAAATCCATCTAATAGCATCATAGCATTTAAGGATAACTCAAGCGGCATAGAAGGATTTGAGTGCTGGACCATTATACCTGAAAAACCAGGGACCCCCTCTATGTTTAAAAGACAGAGGCTACTATACCATATTATATTCACTGCAGAGACACATAATTTTCCAACAGGTGTGGCACCATTTCCCGGCGCTGAGACAGGAACAGGCGGCAGGATAAGGGACGTCCAGGCAACAGGCAGGGGCGGCCTCGTTGTGGCAGGCACTGCAGGTTACTGCACAGGAAACCTGCTGATCCCTGGTTATGATTTACCCTGGGAAACAAAGGATTTTCCTTATCCTTCAAACCTTGCCACGAACCTTGAAGTAGAGATTAAGGCCAGTGACGGTGCAAGTGATTATGGCAACAAATTCGGCGAGCCCATAATAGCGGGTTTTACCAGATCCTTTGACCAGAGGCTCCCCAATGGTGAACGCTGGGGCTGGGTCAAAAAGATTATGTTTACCGGGGGCATAGGCCAGATAGATGGAAGGCACACAGAAAAGGGCGAGGCAGAAAAAGGCATGCTTATAGTTCAGATAGGCGGCCCTGCCTATGGTATAGGTGTTGGGGGTGGGTCTGCCTCCAGCAAACTCCAGGGCGAAAACGAAGAGGAACTGGACTTTAATGCTGTTCAACGTGGCGACGCAGAGATGGAACAGAAGATGAACAGGGTCATAAGGGCCTGTATAGAGATGGGGGATAGAAATCCCATAGTAAGCATACATGACCAGGGTGCAGGCGGGCCTGCCAATGTCTTAAAAGAGCTTGTGGAAAAGGCTGGGGGGAGGATAGAGATAAGGCGTATAAGGCTCGGTGACCCTACGCTCTCGGTCTTAAAGATATGGATTGCCGAATATCAGGAGCGTTGTGGCCTGTTAATCAGACCGGAGAGGCTCTCTGAGCTGGAATATATATGCGAAAGAGAGAAGGTAAATTGTGAGGTCCTCGGAGAGGTCACGGGTGACGGCAGGTTTGTTGTCCATGACGAGATGGACGATTCAACGCCTGTCAACCTTAATCTCTCCAGGGTCCTGGGGAATATGCCCCAAAAGACATTTCTGGATAAAAAGGTCAAAATGGGGTTAAGTCCTGTGGCTTTACCTCATGACCTCACCGTAGAGGATGCCCTGTCAAGGGTGCTAAAAGACCTTGCTGTAGGTTCTAAGAGGTTTTTGACTAATAAGGTAGACAGGAGCGTTACAGGCCTTATTGCGCAACAGCAGTGCTGTGGACCCCTTCAATTGACGGTGGCGGATATGGCTGTTATTGCCCAGACCCATTTTGGATACACAGGGGCAGTCACCTCCATTGGAGAACAGCCCATCAAAATGCTTGTGGACCCTAAGGCAGGGGCAAGGATGTCAGTTGGCGAGGCAATAACAAATATTATGTGGGCATACATCGGACGCATTGAGGATATAAAATGTTCTGCCAACTGGATGTGGGCACCCAAGCTCCCAGGAGAGGGTGCTGCCCTCTATGAGGCAGTTGCGGCCATGAGTGAGGTGATGATAAAACTCGGCATTGCAGTGGATGGTGGAAAGGACAGCCTCTCTATGGCCACAAAGGTGGGTGATGAAATAGTTAAGTCACCGAGAGAACTTGTTATATCTGCATACGCAACAACGCCTGACATAACAAAGAAGGTAACCCCTGATATTAAAAAACCTGGTAAAACCGACCTCATATTTATTGACATTGCAAAAGGCAAGGTAAGGCTTGGTGGCTCCATCCTTGCATGTGTTTTCAAGCAAACAGGAAATAACCCACCGGATGTAGACGACCCCGCTCTTTTAAAGAGGACCTTTATGGCAATTCAGAGGCTTATTTCAGAGAAATTAATTCTATCAGGTCATGATATAAGTGATGGAGGGCTCATCGTTACAATCCTTGAGATGGCGTTTTCAGGTAATTGTGGCGTCCATATAAGGATGAACGGTGATTCAACGGCCATAGAGCGGTTTTTTGCAGAGGAATTGGGCGCAGTTATTGAATGCAAAAAAGAAGATATCCATAGGGTGGAAAATATACTTAAGGAATACGGTGTTGAGTTTTTTAATATCGGGGAAACGAAGACGGAAAAAGAAATCTTAATTGAATATAACGGCAGTATAGTTCTTCATGAAGATATGCAAGAATTGAGGTCCCTCTGGGAGGAAACATCATACCAGATAGAGAGATTGCAGGCAAATCCAAAATGCGCCGAACAGGAAAAAAAGAACATCTACGATAGAAAAGGACCTACATATGTACTCACCTTTGTCCCGGAGGAGACCCCGGCACATCTCTTTGAAGTAAATGATAAACCGAATGTGGCCATTTTAAGAGAGGAAGGCAGTAACGGCGACAGAGAAATGACATCCGCCTTCTTTCACGCAGGATTTTCACCATGGGATATCACCATGACAGACCTCATAAATAACAGGGTATCTCTGGAAAAATTTAGAGGTCTTGTTGCTGTCGGCGGATTTTCTTATGCTGATGTACCTGAGAGTGCAAAGGGCTGGGCATCTGTCATAAGGTTCAATTGCAGACTGAAAGAGATGTTCGATGAATTTTACAGAAGACCGGATACGTTTTCGCTGGGTGTATGCAATGGCTGTCAGTTATTTGCCCTTTTAGGATGGGTGCCCTGGCAGGGCATAGAAGACAGAAGACAGCCGAGATTTGTAAAGAATCTATCGGGAAGGTTTGAATCAAGATGGGTCACTGTAAAGATTAAAAAGAGCCCGGCGATTATGTTTGAAGGCATGGAAGGTTCAATACTGGGCGTGTGGGTTGCCCACGGTGAAGGAAGGGTGTATTTTCCCGACCCTATTATATTGGAAGAAGTGCTGAGAAAAAATCTTGTACCCCTTGCCTTTGTTAACGACTATGGAATAGAGGACGGTTTTGAATCAGACATCCACCCCTTTAGCTATCCCTTTAATCCCAATGGTTCACCTTATGGCATAACAGGATTATGCACAGAAGATGGAAGGCATTTAGCAATTATGCCTCACCCTGAAAGGACATTTTTAAAATGGCAATGGCCATATATGCCCGAGGAGATGAATAAAGATTTAAAGGTATCGCCGTGGCTGAAGATGTTTCAAAATGCAAGGCTCTGGTGTGATAGAGTCAAAAAGTAATATTTGACTTGTTTTTTTCATTCTGTTAGAGTTTCTTTAAAAAAGACAGGAGAAGATGAGATTGAAAGGAAAGCCTGTTTTTATTCCTTCTGATAGGCCATTAAGATATGCCTGTGGTGTCTCGGGCTCCGGGACAAATTACGATAAAATCTATGAGGCAGACCCCAAAAAACCACACATTGTGTTCAGTAATGCCCCGGATTGTGCAGGTGTTAAAAAGGCAATGGAAAGAAATGTCCCGGTTGTTACCTTAGACTCTAATATATATTTTAAAAAGATGTGGGGCATAGAGAAGGTCCCCCGATATAGTGTAGAGAGAAATAGCTATGATATGGCAGTTATGACCCTTGTGGAGCAGGGGCTGAAAGGTGAGCCGGATTTAATCTGTCTTGCCGGATATGACCTGTGGATTGGCGACTGGATGGCAAAAAGGTATTTCCCGAGGATTTTGAATGTGCATCCCGGAGATTCAAGGAAATATACAGGTCTTGGCTGGAGACCCACTGCAAAGGCAATTATTGCAGGTGAAAAAAGTGTAAAATCAACGGTGTTTTTTGTGGATGAGAGCGATGATGGAGGCCCTGTATTAATCCAGTCAAGGTCCATTCCTTTATCAAGATGGGATGAAAAGCTATATGATGTAAAGAAATTCATAGAAAAAATGGAGATAAAAAACCTTACTGATTTTAGAGAAAAGGCAAAGCAAGAAGGAAATAATCTGGATATAGCCTTAGAGGCTGTGTCAAAAGAGATCCAGGATGTGTTAAAAGAAGAAGGGGACTGGATGATTTATCCCTTTGCAGTGCATAACCTCATTACCAAGGGCAGGGTAGCCCTTGACGGCAGGAAGGTATACATCGACGGGGTAGAGATGCCGGATGAGGGCTGGCAGGTAGATACCTACGGTTATGCCGATAGTATTAAATAAAAAAATATTTTCGGGGGTGTAGCTCAGAGGGAGAGCACCTCGTTCGCAACGAGGGGGTCGAGGGTTCAATCCCCTTCACCTCCACCAGTAAAATAAATTTGTTACAAAACATAAAAATAGTGGCCATCTTAGAAATAGATATTCATTCTATTAAATTTAGAAATTTTTATGTTACTATTGACCTCTATTAATTTATCACATCCAATTTGGCCTCTATTGTATCATTACACAAGGGGGGATGAGCAGATATGGCAGGAAGGGGGTGTAAATGTCCAGAAGAATTTTAACTGCTATGTAGTGTGTGCCTATAAATATCCTCAATGATTTTTCTTAAAAATTTAGATTTGACATAATAAAAAAGCTGCCAATTGAAGGATGTGAAGGGCAAGGTGGTTGCTACAGGCTTGTTGGTCTTATTATGTTTGACTTTTTAAATAAATATAATCTATAATCCAAAATACTATGAAGAAAAATGTCATTTTATTTTTGTTAGCGGCCCTTTTATTGGTTTCCTGCAGCTCAAGCCCTGCTAAAAAAGATGCCAAAAAGACCCCTGAGCAGCAAAAGACCCAGAGGATTGAAAAGATCGAGGAGTCAGAGCCTAAACCAGGGGATATAAAGGTAATAGATGGGGTGGATTATATCTATGCAAGAAACAGGAGATATATGTTAAACCCCTATGAGCCAGAATATGTATGGATAAGGAAAGACCAGTATTCTCCTGGATTTGGCGAGTCTATCTTATCATCTGGCAGATCTGCCAAGGAAAAGGCAGAGATCGACAAGAGGATAGCAAAGCTTGAAGAGGAATTGAAGAAGAAAAACATTGCCCCGCAGATGGTATACCCTACCCAGCTCGGAATGCTACCCCCGGGTATGGGGTATTTCCCAGCCCTTACCATGATAACCTTCAACTATCCATCCCCTAAGATGAAAAGGCGTGTAATAGTCCTGCCCATTACAGACCAGACCAATTATAAAGAAGAGCATATGGGTGAACTGGCCACAAGGAGGCTTATCTCAAGGCTCGAAGGGACAGGGACAATAATATGTGTTGACCCTAATACGATTAACCTGCCAGGTAACCTGACAAGTCAGGAATCCATGAAGGTGCTCAATGAACTATACGGTGTTCAGGCCATAGTAAAAGGGGTTTTATCAGACATATACACAAGTTCCACAAAGATAGAGGGCAAGGATGACAAGGAGACATCATTTGCCATATCCCGAATATCCGTTGAGATATACAACACGGAGACAGGCATTATCTTGAAACAGCTTTCAGGGAGAAACCCTGTTTTCTTAACAAAGGAGAGGGGCGATCTAAGCTCTGAAAAGGCCAAGATAAAGGCAATAGACCTCTCCATTGAGGTTATAGCAGAAGACCTTTTAAAGGCCATCCTCACCCTTGATTGGCATGCAAGGATTGCATCCCTTGAGAATGGAAAGATTTATATAAATGCAGGGAGGCTGTCAGGCTTAGAAAAAGGGAATATCTTAGAGGTATACTCACCCGGTGAGCAGATAGTGGATTCCAAGACCAAAACACCCCTGGGAAAGATAAAGGGGAGCTACAAAGGCGAGATCGAGGTATCTGAACTCTTTGGTGTAGATGCATCATGGGCAAAGGTCAAGAAGGGTAGTAATTTCTCACCTACAGACCTGGTATATCTAAAAAAATAATCAGAACATACTGTTGTGTTTCATGTGAAACAACATAAGACCCTTGCAAACCCTGCAAGGGTCTTTATTTCACGAGCTGTAGGGCTGCCTTAAATTCTTCTGTGCCTGCCTTTTGCAGGAGTTCGTATATAAACATCTCTGTAGATGTTATAATAACCCCTGCCTGTCTCATCCTCTCTATGGCAGTCAACCTATTCTCCCTTGTCCTTGAAGATGTGGCATCCTCTATAACATGGACATCAAACCCTGATAGGCCTGATAAGGCAGTCTGGGCTACACAGATATGGGCCTCAACCCCAGTCAGCACAAGGGTCTTTTTCCCTGATGATTTTATCTGTTCTGAAAAAATATCATTATTAAAACAATTAAAGTGGATTTTGGTGATAGGGGATACATCTATGAGCTCGTTTTTTAGCTCAGGGAGGGTTGCGCCGAGCTTTTCTTGTTCTGTGATAACTACTGGCAGCCCAATAATCCTTGAAAACCTGGCAAGCCTTATAGCATTTTCCAACACCCTCTCCCTTTCTGCAATGACAGGCATCAGGCGTTCCTGTATATCTATGAATATTAAAATACAGGTCTCTCTAATTATCAAATGTTCAGCAGGGCTAGCGTTTTCCATCAAATCACCTGTTTCTTTTCTTTATTTTTTTAATCTTTTCACAAGATTTGCCACCCTCTGGCCAAGTTTCATGGCATTGGAAATGGTTTTTTCATCCGGGGCCCCTGTGCATGCAACACCGTAATGACCTGTGGCATCCATGGGGTCGCCAACGATTATCATCCCATAGATTAAAAGTGCCTGTATTATGGAGAACATGGTTGTCTCTTTTCCCCCTGAGGGGTCTCCAGAGGTAGAAAAGGCAGCCCCTATCTTGTCCGCCATCTGCCTTCTGATGCCTACAAATTTATCAAACACCTCTTTCATCTCTGCTGCCATGGTACCGAAATAGACAGGAGAGCCGGCTATTATACCATCAGAGGCGAGAAAATCCTCCTTTGTCACCTCACCCACTGATTTTAATACGCACCCTACCCCTTCTACTTCACGGACGCCCTTTGCTATTGCCTCGGCAAGTTTTTTTGTATTGCCCCCTCTTGTATAATACATAACAAGGACCTGCATATGACCTCCTGAAAAAATATTATTTCAATACCTTTGTTGATATAACGAGGAAACCTTCCCCATAGACCTCATCTCATGATATCTCTTGATTTGAGATAAGGACCATTATAGTTTTATCCCCATCCCAGAAAAACCTCTCTAAACCCTTTACCATTTCTTCACCTCTACCATATTTTTTAAATAAAAATTTCTTTAAGATGATAAAATTGCGAAGGTCTTTTACCTTTAATGTAACAGAGACAAACCTGTCCTTAAAAAATTCGTAATCAATGCTGTCTATCTCTGCACCGCCGAAGGACTTTATATCATTATCTCTTTTAAAAACCCTTATCTCCTTGGGGATACCTTTCTTTTCAATATTTGTCATACCCTTTAAGACACCTATCTCTGTCCCCCATTTAATTCCATTAAACCCATCAGGCTCATTGGGAAAGGCAATGCCATATTTATGGATAGACAAAAGAGATGTGAATGCAATAATAGCAATAAAACATAGCCTTGATACTTTTACTGTCATTGATCTGCCTCTACGATAAAAATATCCGAGAGATTCCTGTAGTTTTCAGCGTAGTCTATTCCATAACCCACAATAAAAAAATCCTCTATCTTGCGGCCAACATAATCTGCATCTATCTCTACCTGTCGCCTTGCCTTTTTGTCAAGGAGCGTGCATATCTTCAGTGACCTCGGGTTTCTCTGGTAGAGCATTTCCTTTATGCATTTAAGCGTGATGCCTGAATCGATTATATCCTCCACAATAATAACATCCCTGCCCGATATATCCTCTTCCAAATCCTTTGTAATCATTACCTCACCGCATGATACCATGTTGCTACCATAAGATGATGCCCTGATGAAATCTACCCTCGTAGGATTCTTTATATGCCTTATAAGGTCTGCCGTGAACATAAATGCACCCTTTAAAAGACATACAAAAAAAATCTCTCTGTCCCTGTAGTCATTTTCTATCTCTACTGCAAGCCTCTTGACAGTCTCTTCAATCTCTTTTTTATCAATATATTTTTTCAGCATAATATGGGTCTCTACAGGGCATAGCTTAGAACAATAATCTCCTGTTCTTTTGGGAGGGTAGCCTTTGTAATTACTATCTCAGACGAACCTGCCATCTTTACATTCTTTTTATCTTTTGTGAACTCCTCTACTGGGGCTATGGGGAAGTTACACTTTTCTGTCTTAAAATGCATGGGTATTGTAATGAGTGGTTTTATATCTTTAGCTACCTTTGTAGCCTCTTTTGAATCAATGGTATAAAACCCGCCCACCGGGATTAATAATACATCAATAGAGCCTATTTCATCAACAATACCCCTGGGTAAGGTATGGCCTAAATCTCCCATATGTGCTATCTTTATGCCATCCACATCCAATACAAATATGAGATTATCTCCCCTCTCCTTGCCCTTTGAGGGGTCATGATAGGAGGGTATGGCTTTTATGGCTATGTCTTTTACAGAATATGTACCAGCCTTTTTTATTATCTGAAATTTACCTTTTATGTCCTTTGTATAATTATGGTCATCGTGGTCATGGCTTACAAGGACTATATCTGCCTCATCCCTGATGGGGCCGTAAGAAAGGGCGCCACCAAATGCCCCTGACTGATACGGGTCGATGATTATACCCACCCCATTTTCAGAAACAATATTGAAGGCCGCATGTCCATACCATTTGATTTTCATAATCACACCTCCTTTTAATATATTATTGATGATACAATTTTAATTTTTTATGTGTCAAGCGTTAAGGTCTCTATTTTAAACCCTGTTTTGCCTTATATGTCACTTGCCCTGTAAAACAAGGAAAGACCTTTAAAAACCATGAAAAATCCTTAAATTATACAAGTCATGGCCCCCAGATATAGACTACAGACTGTTCAGACTTAATAAAAATAAGAATCATCCTGTTTTAGCGGGATGGATTGGGCCCACAGTAATATCATTTTCCAGGGCCTCAGAGAGATAACTATTGACTGTTATCTTTGTAAAATGTTAGTTTCATCTATTATGGAAGAATTCTACAGGATATCAAGGCTACCGCCATATGGTCTTGGCGTTGTAAGAGACCTCTTAATAGAGGCAAGGAAAAGGGGAGAGGATATTATAGACCTCGGCATGGGAAATCCGGATATACCAACGCCCAAATATATTGTCTCCAAGCTTGTTGAGGCAGCGAGAAACCCCAGAAACCACCGCTATTCTGTAACAAGGGGTATCTACAAACTGAGGCTGGCCATATCAAATTGGTATAAAAGGAAATATAATGTAGACGTAGACCCTGAGGGTGAGATTACAGTATGCATGGGTGTCAAAGAGGGCATAGGGCATCTTGTCCTTGCAACAATCGCAAGGGGAGAGGTGGTATTTGTCCCTGACCCGGCGTATCCAATACACCTGTATTCTGTTGTCATTGCCGGCGGTGATTTAAGGACTATTCCCATCATGCCCAAAGAGGAATTTTTTGATAGGCTGAATATAGCCATAAAAACAACATGGCCCATGCCCAAGATGCTTATAGTGAGCTTTCCCAACAACCCCACCACAGAGGTGGTGGATATTGAGTTTTTCAAAAAACTGGTGGAGTTTGCAAAAGAGCATAACCTCCTTATTGTACATGACCTTGCTTATGCAGATATAGTCTTTGACGGATACAGGGCCCCAAGCCTCCTTGAGGTCCCTGGGGCAAAGGATGTGGGCGTTGAATTCTATTCCCTGTCAAAGAGCTACAGCATGCCAGGCTGGAGGGTAGGATTTGCCGTTGGCAACAGGAGGATGATAGCAGCCCTCACCAGGATAAAGAGCTATTTTGACTATGGTGTATTTCAGCCCATACAGATAGCTTCTATCATCGCCCTCAATGAAGGGGATAAAGACGTAGAGGAGATTGTTGAAAAATACAGGAGAAGAAGGGATGTTCTCTGCGAGGGGCTAACAAGGTACGGCTGGAAGGTGGATAAACCAAAGGCGACCATGTTCGTCTGGGCAAAGATACCGGATGAATTTTCAAACATGGGCTCCATGGAGTTTTCAAAACTGCTCCTAAGCGAGGCAAAGGTTGCCACCTCCCCGGGCATAGGTTTTGGTGAATACGGAGAGGGATATATAAGGTTTGCCCTTATAGAGAACGAACACAGGATAAGGCAGGCAGTAAAGGGTATAAGGAATCTCTTGTATTCTGCAAAAAAGAGATGATCAGAGTTGGTATTATAGGTTTAGGGACTGTTGGGGCAGGCACTTATCGTATATTAACCCAGAACCACTCCCTCATTAGGTCCAGGACAGGCCTAAATATTAAGGTTGAAAAGATAGCAGACATAGATACAAATAAACCAAAAGAGATGGGCCTGAAAGAAGGCGTTTTTACAACAGATGCCTATGAAATAATAAACGATAAAAAGATAGACATAGTTGTCGAGCTCATCGGCGGGACAACTACAGCATATGACCTCATAACAGAGTCGATAAAGAAAAAAAAGGGCATAATAACAGCAAACAAACACCTTTTAGCATTGAGGGGTAAGGAGATATTCGAGCTTGCCCGTAAGTCTGGCTCGGCCATAGGCTTTGAGGCATCAGTCTGTGGCGGTATACCTGTTATAAGGGCTGTAAGGGAAGGTCTGGTGGCCAACAGGATAACCAATATCATGGGGATCCTTAATGGAACGAGCAACTATATAATGACCAAGATGACAGAAGAGGGAAAGCCTTTTTCAGTGGCCTTAAAAGATGCCCAGAGGCTTGGTTTTGCTGAACAGGACCCAACATTTGATGTAGAGGGCATTGATGCAGCCCACAAGCTCTGTATACTCATAAACCTTGCCTTTGGTTGTTATATAAACATAAACGATATATCTATAAAAGGCATCACAAAGATTGAGCCTGTTGATATTGAGCTTGCGAGGGAGTTTGGGTACAAGATAAAGCTCTTAGCCCTGGCAAGACAGGATGGCAATGAAATAGAGGCAAGGGTTGAACCTGCCATGATACCTATAACACACCCTATGAGCAGCGTTAATGATGTATTTAATGCCGTCTATATTGTAGGTGATCGTGTTGGCCCTAATATGTTTTATGGGAGAGGCGCAGGCTCTGAGCCAACAGGAAGCGCCGTGGTCAGTGATATAGTGGATATAGCACAAAAGATAGCATCAAAGAATACAAAGGCCAACCTCTCTGGCCTGGGATTCAACAACAAGATAAAGATAAAAGATAGCGATGCAGCATGTGTCCCCTTTTATCTCAGGTTTACAGCCCAGGATAGGCCAGGCGTGCTGTCAAAGATCTCTGGCATCCTTGCCAGATATATGATCAGTATTTCAACGGTAATACAGAAAGGCAGGGAGGAAAACGGATATGTCCCCATTGTTATGCTTACCCATGAGGCAGTGGAGGGTGATATAAAGAAGGCAATGGAGGAGATAGATAGATTGCCTTTTATAAGGGGAGAGAGCATACAAATAAGAATAGAAGAGGGCTTGGGTTAATCAATGAAATATGTAGTAATAATCGGCGATGGTATGGCTGATTTCCCCATAGATGAGCTTCAAGGTAAAACCCCCCTGATGGTCGCAAAAAAACCATATATGGATATGATGGCAAAGGAGGGTATCTGCGGAAAGGTAAATACAATACCCGATGGGTTTCCGCCTGGCAGTGATGTGGCCGGTATGTCCCTTTTTGGCTATGACCCTGCCCGTTTTTACACAGGGAGGGCGCCTATAGAGGCCTATGGTATGGGCATTGAGATGGGCGAGAGAGATGTAGCCTTCCGTTGCAATATGGTGAATATCGGCTTTTCCCATGGAGAGGCCATCATGGAGGACTATAGCGGCGGCCAGATATCTACAGAGGAGGCAAGGGTTTTTATTGAGCTTCTGAACAAAAAAACAGACAATAAAAAGTTTGAATTCTTTCCTGGGGTGGGATACAGGCATATTATGATATGGAGAGACGGCCAGTGGGAGATGACCACCACGCCCCCCCATGATATTACAAAAAAGAATATAGCAGAATATCTACCAAAGGGAAAGGGCGCAGACACACTCATTGAGATCATGGAGTTTTCTAAGGGGCTTTTCAAAGACCACCCTGTAAATATTAAGAGGCTGGCATCCAATAAACTGCCAGTAAACAGTATATGGCTCTGGGGACAGGGCAAAAAGGCATCCTTCCCTTTGTTTTATGATAGGTTCAGGCTTAAGGGTGCAACAGTGGCTGCAGTAGACCTCATCAAGGGCATAAGTAGTCTTGCTGGTTTTGACAGACCCTTTGTAAAGGGTGCCACAGGTTATATAGATACCGACTACAAGGCAAAGGCAGAAAAGGCCTTGGAGCTCTTAGAAGACCATGATATAGTCTATATCCACATAGAGGCCCCAGACGAGGCATCTCACAGCGGTAACATAAAGGAAAAGATAATGGCCATCGAGAATATAGACAGCAAGATAGTAGGACCTTTATATGAGAACCTGTCCCGTGATACGAGGTTTATGGTTGTCACAGACCATGCCACACCCATATCAATGAAGACACACTTTGCATGTCCTGTGCCTTTTGCAATATATGATAAAGGCAGGTCAAGAAATGGGTTTTCCGGTGGTTTTAGCGAGGCAATAGAGGGAGATATCTTAGATGGCGAGGGCTTGATAAGGCTTTTCATTGAATATAGAGATTAAAAGCATGCGGCAGAAGTTTATATTTGTTACAGGTGGTGTTGTATCTTCTCTTGGCAAGGGTATTGCATCGGCATCTATTGGTGCACTCCTTGAATCCAGGGGACTCACCGTTGCCCTTAAAAAACTTGACCCCTATATAAATGTGGATCCAGGGACCATGAGCCCCTTTCAGCACGGAGAGGTCTATGTAACCGATGATGGTGCAGAGACAGACCTTGACCTTGGTCACTACGAGAGGTTTACAAACTCTGTAGGCTCAAAAAAGAGCAACTTCACCACAGGTCAGGTATATGATGCGGTAATCTCAAGGGAGAGGAAGGGCGAATACCTTGGCGTTACAGTCCAGGTAATACCCCATATCACAGATGAGATAAAAAACAGGATCCTCGATGTAGATGAAGGAATCGACATAGTCATCGTGGAGATCGGAGGGACAGTAGGGGATATAGAGAGCCTCCCGTTCCTCGAGGCAATAAGACAGTTGAGAAATGACCTGGGAAAGGAAAACACCCTTTTTATCCACCTTACCCTTGTCCCTTTTATCAAGACAGCAGATGAGGTGAAGACAAAACCAACCCAGCACAGCGTGAAAGAATTAAGGGAAATAGGTATCCAGCCTGACATCCTCCTTTGCAGGGCAGAAGACTTCTTAAAACAGTCATTGAAAGACAAGATATCCCTGTTCTGTAATGTTGAAAAGGATGCAGTAATAACAGCCAAGGATGTGGACATAATCTATGAGGTCCCGCTCCTGTACCACAGAGAAGGGCTCGATGAGAAGATTACAAGAATCCTGAATATATGGTCCCGCAAGCCTGACCTGTCCAAGTGGGAAGACATTGTCAACACTGTAAAAAACCCCAAGAGGCAGGTAGAGATAGCCCTTGTGGGCAAATATGTCAGGCTAAAGGATTCTTATAAGAGCCTGAACGAGGCCCTTGTCCATGGTGGTATAGCCAATAACTGCAGGGTAAATATAAGATATGTTGATTCAGAGGAACTGGAGACAGGTTCTCTATCCCTCCTCGATGGTGTTGACGGCATACTCATCCCCGGTGGATTCGGTGATAGGGGTATAGAGGGAAAGATAATGGCTATAAGGTATGCCAGGGAGAAAAAGATCCCGTTTTTTGGGCTCTGTCTCGGGATGCAGCTTGCTGTTATAGAGATAGGTAGAAACCTTGCCAGGCTGGAGGGTGCCCACAGCACAGAGTTTGATGAAAATACGCCCTATCCCCTTATATATCTCATCGAGGAGTGGGTGGATAGGGATAATGTTGTCCAGAGAAGGGACAGGTTTTCTAATAAGGGCGGCACAATGAGGCTCGGTGCATACAAATGTCTGTTAAAGCCCGGTAGCCTTGCCAGCAAGGCATATATGCAGGAGTTTGTATACGAGAGACACAGGCACAGATACGAGTTTAATATGGCATTCCGAGAACAGCTTGAGGGGTGCGGGATGGAGATAACAGGCATATCACCGGATGGAAAACTCGTAGAGATAATAGAGCTAAAGAATCACCCGTGGTTCCTTGCCTGTCAGTTTCACCCCGAGTTTAAATCAAAACCCTTTGACCCTCACCCCCTGTTCAGGGAGTTTATCAAGGCATCCATGAGGCACAGGCAGGAAAGAGGCAGATGCAAAAAGAGATAGACATAAGGGGCATAAAGGTGGGGGGGAGGCCCTTTGTTTTTATAGGCGGTCCCTGTGTTATAGAGACAGAGGCAATAACCATGAAGATAGCCGAGTTGCTCACAGACATCACAACAAAAATAGGTATCCCCTTTATCTTCAAATCCTCCTATGATAAGGCAAACAGGACCTCTATAACAAGCTACAGGGGGCCCGGGATAGAAGAGGGCTTAAAGGTTCTGTCAAAGATCAGAGATGCATTGGGATGCCCAATCCTGACAGATGTCCATTCCAAGGAAGAGGCAGGTATTGCCGGGGATGTTGTGGATGTAGTCCAGGTGCCTGCACTACTTTCAAGGCAGACAGACATCCTTATTGCGTGTGGCAGGACAGGCAAGGCAGTAAATATAAAAAAGGGACAGTTTATGTCCCCCTATGATATGAGGCATGCAATAGAAAAGGTGGAGAATACAGGGAATAAAAACATAATAGTAACAGAGAGAGGGACATGCTTTGGCTATAATACCCTTGTAAATGACTTCAGGGCAATACCTATACTTAAAGGCCTTGGATATCCCGTAGTCTTTGATGCCACACACAGTGTCCAGAGGCCTGGGGCACTACAGGGCTGCTCAGGTGGTGAGAGGGAATTTGTCCTTCCCCTGGCAAAGGCAGCTGTTGCCTTGGGTGTGGATGGTGTTTTTATGGAGGTACACATTGACCCATCAAAGGCCCTATGTGATGGTGAGAATTCTGTAGCCATAGGTGAGTTGCCTGACTATCTCAGGATTTTAAAGAGGATAGGGGAGGCCTTGTGAAGAGCACCATAGATATAGCAAAAGAGGTATTAAGGAAAGAGGCATCTGCCATCATCAAGATAATGAACGAGATAGATGATGATATAGACAAGGTTGTCAACATCCTTTATAGCTGTTCTGGCAGGGTTGTTTTTATTGGTGCAGGTAAATCAGGTCTCATTTGTAAGAAGATATCCTCTACCCTATCAAGCGTAGGCACTGCCTCCATGTTTCTGCACCCGGCAGATTCACTCCACGGCGATATAGGTATGCTCCAGAAGGATGATGTTGTGGTGATAGTGAGTAACAGTGGAGAGACAGAGGAGATAATAAAGATACTGCCATGGATTAAGAGGATGGGGCTACCAACAATCGTCATTACCGGGCGAAGGGACTCGACCATTGGTGAATACGGAGATATAGTACTGTGTGTAAGCGTTGAAGAGGCCTGTCCATATAATATAATCCCAACATCGAGCACAACAGCCACATTGGCCCTCGGTGATGCCATTGCCATCTCCCTTATGGAAAAAAAGGGGTTTAAACTCGAGGATTTTGCATACCTCCACCCAGGGGGAGCAATAGGCAGGAGGCTCCTCCTTAAGGTAGAGGATCTTATGCATACAGGGAATGAGATACCAAAGGTATACGAAGACATGCCCATGAAGTATGTAATATTCGAGATAACCTCAAAGAGACTTGGTGTTGCCGGGGTTTTTAACAGAAATGAAGAGCTGACCGGGATAATAACAGATGGGGACTTAAGAAGGGCCATAGAAAGATATGATAATATCATGGCAAAGAATGCAGCAGATTTAATGACCAGAAATCCAAAGACTATAAAAAGGGATAACCTTGCAGCCCATGCATTAAAAAAGATGGAGGACTTCTCCATTACATCCCTTTTTGTTATGGAAGATGATGAAAATAGGCACCCAGTAGGCATTATACATATCCATGACCTTCTTAAGGCAAAGATAGCATAGGAATGGATGAAAAACAGAAAGATAATTGTATATATCTCCCTGATTCTTATAATCGTGGTGTGTATTATGGCTTTCTACTTCTTCTTAAGAAAGCCTGTTAGGACGTCTTTACCAAAATCAATCCTGGAAAAAAAGGTTATAGTATTTAAGGATGTGAAATACTCCGGTGAAAAAAAAGGGGTTGTAGACTGGGAGATAAAGGCAGATATGGCAAGGAATTTCATAGACAGGCCTGTTGTGGAGATAGAGGGCATAGACGGTCAGTATAGGCCTAAACCAGATGTTATTGTATACTTTAGTGGAAAAAAAGGTATAATAAATACAGAAGAGGAAAAGGGAACCGTTGAAGAGGTGAGTATCAACTATAAAAAGGAGTATACTTTAAAGAGCAGGTATATGGATTTTGATTTCAGAAACGGCATCACATCAACGGATGCACCGATAGATATAAAAGGAGAAAGACTTACCTTAAGGGGCATTGGATTGATAGCAAAGACAGATGAGGAGACAGTAAGGATAAAAAAGGATATATCTGGATTTGTGTTGACCGATAAAGGTAGATTCAGATTCGAGTCCGATACATTTCTCTATATGTTGAAGGAAAATCAGTTTATCCTTGACGGAAGGGTTGTCATGAAGGGGGAGGCCCTAAACCTATTGTGCAGCAGGGTCTCTATAAAGAGCAAAGGAAATGATATAGAGATGGCAGAGGCAACAGGAAAGGTGAGATTGATTTCAAAGGGAAGTATGGCTAAAGGCGAGAAGGCAGTGTACTATTTCAAGGATGATATTGTAACCCTCACGGGTTCGCCGAAACTCGTCAGGGAAAATGTGGAGATGGATGGGGATTCTATAACATACGATATGAAAAAGGGCAGGTTTAATGTCAATATGCCAAAGGTAAGGATTGAGAGACAATGAAGCCAGAATCAAGGCTCTATGCAGATAGACTGTCCAAATCATACGGTTCAAGAAAGGTAGTGGATGATGTAACCATCTCCGTGGATACAGGGGAGATAGTCGGTCTTTTTGGACCCAATGGCGCAGGCAAGACAACGACATTTTATATGATTATTGGCTTTATAAAACCTGATAAGGGTATCATATCCCTTGACTCAGAGGATATAACAGATCTTCCCATGTTTATCCGTGCAAGAAAGGGTATCACATATCTACCCCAGGAGCCATCTGTTTTTAAAAAGATGAGCGTAGAGGACAATCTAAAATCCATCCTTGAATTTCAAGGAGATGATGGGATAAACATTAACCACAGGGTCATGGAGCTACTGGAGGCATTTAAACTGGACCACATAGCAAAAAACATGGCCGATTCCCTGTCCGGGGGAGAGAGGAGGAGGCTTGAGATAGCCAGGGCATTGATGATTGCGCCAAAATTCATGCTCCTCGATGAGCCGTTTTCCGGTATCGACCCCATCTCTATCTCGGATTTGAAGAAGATCATACTGGGGTTGCAAAAAAAGGGCATAGGTATACTCTTATCGGACCATAATGTAAGGGATTCCCTGCCTTTATGCAGCAGGGCATATATTGTGAATAACGGAAGGGTGCTCCTTGAGGGGACACCAGATATAGTATCAAAGGATAAGATAGTAAGAGAGGTATATCTCGGGGAGGAGTTTTACTTAGATGTTGGAGCTTAAACAGACACAGAAACTCCAGGCAATATTGACCCCACAACTGCAACAGGCAATAAAACTCCTGCAGCTTTCTCAGATGGAACTCATAGAGGCTATTGAACAGGAGTTGAAGGAGAATCCCATACTTGAGATTGTCGAGGAAAAACCCTCGGAGGAGGGTTTTAAGGAAGACAATATAGAAGAGCCTGGAGATATATCGTCTGACAGAGATGACATGGAGGAACTCCTTGAAAGATTTTCACCTACAGAGGATTTCTCAGAGAGGGAGGAGAAGGGGTATCTCAACTATGAAAATATTGTAAAAAAAACCCAGGGGTTAAGGGATTATATAAGATGGCAGGCAGGTCTTTCAGACTTTGACGGTGAGCAGAGGTTAATTGCCGAGTGGATTATTGAAAATATAAACGATAACGGATACTTAGCATACAGTCTTTCTGATATATCCCAGGTCTCCGGGTATACAGTGCAACAGCTTGAGGGTGTCCTCAAAAAGATACAGGGCTTTGACCCGCCAGGGATTGGTGCAAGGGACCTTAGGGAGTGCATATTACTACAATACGAGGCAAGGGGTGGGGAAGACCCTGTTTTTATTGATATAATCAAGAACTTTTTTGATATGCTACAGGGTAACAACCTGAAGGGTATCGCAAAAAAGACAGGCTATTCCATAGAAAAGATAAAAGAGGTCCTGGAAGAGATAAAGACCTTTGATCCAAAACCAGGGAGAAACTACAGTGACGAACAGACGCCTTATATTGTCCCGGATGTATACGTAATAAAGTCAGATGACGGGTTCGAGGTTTTTTTAAATGAAGAAGACATCCCTGAACTCCAGATGAATAGATACTATATGGAACTCAATCTAAAAAGGGAGATAAACGGGGAGACAAAAAAATACATAAAGAATAAGGTCAAACAGGCAGAGTGGTTCATAAAGAGCCTTAAACAAAGGCAGAGGACACTATATCTGGTGGCAAAGAGTATTGTAACCCACCAGCTCCCCTTTTTCGAGAGTGGCATCAGGTTCTTAAAACCCCTTAACCTGAGGGATATTTCTGTAGAACTGGGGATACATGAATCTACTGTTAGCAGGATTACAACAAATAAATATATGAGCACGCCCTATGGGGTTTTTGAGATGAAGTTCTTTTTCCCTACAGGGATAAAAAAGGACGAAGGGGAGATGCTCTCTACCAATGTTGTAAAGGACCTGATAAGAGAGCTTGTTGATAATGAAGACAAACATAACCCCCTTACAGATGATGAAATCGTCTCTATATTAAAGGAAAAAAAGGGGATAATTATAAAAAGGAGGACAGTGGCAAAATACAGGGATATGATGAATATCTTGTCTTCCAGGGGCAGAAAGATAGGGGAAGAGACATAAAGTCTCATATATTCAGGTAGGATGTTTTTAATAAAATGGAGACTAATATCCCTTTAGCGTAATGAATTAATTGATTTGACATGATGATTTTTATCTGTTAACCTTGTTATCAAGGTTGGGTATCTGCCAACCTTATTTTTATGGATGGAGGAGACATGGATATAACAATCAGTTTTAGACACATTGAACCAGACGAAGAGATAAAGAGCTATATCGAGGATAAGTTTGTAAGGCTTCAGAAATACATAGAGACACCTCTTGACGTTCATGTTGTCCTTTCCATGGAGAAAAAATACAGGCATAGGGTTGATGTGGTATTTACCTTGAATGGCGTAGTTATAAATGCCCACGAGGTAATGGATGACATGCGTGCAGCAGTGGACAAGATACTTGACAAGATAGAGAGGAGACTGACCAGATTCAGGGATAAGCTTAAAAGATATAGAGATACAAAACCAAAGAGGGAGCTGGAGGCAAGAGAGGACATAGGGTCAAAGATTATTGTGACAAAGACGATAGATGCAAAGCCTATGGATACAGAGGAGGCTGCCATGCAGCTTGAGGCATCCGGTGATAGTTTCATGATATTCAGGGACAGTGAAAAAGGCAATGTGTGTGTAATATACAAGAGAAAAGACGGAAACTTCGGGCTTATAGAGGCTGCCAGCAGGATGTCATGAAAATCGAAGAGATACTCCTTGAATCCTGTGTTATAGATGACCTTAAGGCATCGACAAAAAAAGATGCCATATTTGAGCTATGCAGTGCACTAAAGAATGCAGGGCTTATCAAAGATGTCCAGGAGGTCGTGGACATTATAATCGAGCGGGAAAAACTCGGCAGTACTGGTATCGGTGAGGGTATAGCAATCCCCCACGGTAAGATGAAGGGCATTGATGGGATATTATGTGCCATAGGTAAATCCAGAGGCGGCATAGACTTTGATGCCATAGATAATAAGCCGGTAAATATTATCTTTTTACTCCTTGCGCCTGAGGGCTCAGCCAGTATGCACCTGAAGATGCTCTCACGGATATCCAAGATCCTTAGAGACCCCTCTATCAGAAAGAGGCTCCTCGAGTTGAAGGATGCCCATGATATATATTCCTATATAGTAGAAGAGGACAGTAAGATTTGAGTGTGTCAGCAAGGGTCCCTTGAGGTTTAACCTTATTCTGTATGGCATAAAAAGAGGCCTTTTAAAAAGGTCTCCAACCATAGGGTGTGCCTTAATATCCCAGCTGGACTCGCCTTAGGAGGATTAATGTTTTTAATAAGACCTTTTAAGGTTTTTTATAAGTGTCATGAAGCAGGTTTTTAATAATGAAAGGCATAACCGTTAAAGAACTTCTGGAAGACAGGGAGTATGGGCTTGAATTAGAGGTAGTGGCAGGGTCTAAAGGTCTATCAAGAAAGATATATAACACGAAGATACAGAAATTAGGCCTTGTTGCCACGGGCAACATGATATATATGCACCCCCACAGGATACAGATACTTGGCAATACAGAGATCTCGTATCTTATGTCCTTAAAGGATGAGGAAAGCAAAAAGATAATAAAAGAACTCTGCAAACAGGATGTGGTCTGTTTTGTTATAACAAGGAACCTCAAGGTCCCTGAATATTTTATACAGGAGGCAGAGCCAAAGAACCTGCCCCTTTTGAAGACGAAACTCGTTACATCTGTTTTTATTGAGAGGATTACAAAGCTACTCGAGGAGAGGCTTGCCCCATCTACTACTGTCCATGGCGTATTTATGGATGTATTTGGTGTTGGTGTGCTGATAATAGGGAGGCCCGGGATAGGTAAAAGCGAGAGCGCCCTTGAGCTTATAATGAGGGGGCACAGGCTCATTGTAGACGACATCACATATGTCAAAAAAGTCGGTGCCATAGAGCTCTATGGCGAATCCCCTGAGATGATTAAAAACCTCCTTGAGATTAGGGGGATAGGCATTGTGGATATAAGGCGGCTCTTCGGTGCATCTTCTATCTGCGATAAAAAGAGGATAGATTTTGTAGTTGAGCTTATTGACTGGGATGATAAGACAGAGTGTGAGAGGGTGGGGTTGAAGGAGGACAAATACAGGCTTTTGGGCATAGACCTGCCCTTGATAAAGATACCTGTAAGCCTGGGTAGAAATGTCTCGGCAATAATAGAGCTTGCCTGCAGGAATCATGTATTGAAACAGCAGGGGATAAATACGGCATTAGAGCTTGAGGAAAAGATTATAAAGACCACAAAGGCAACGAAGAGACAATGAAGGTAGTCATTATAAGCGGTATATCAGGTTCTGGGAAGTCAACGTTTTTAAGGGCCCTTGAGGATGCAGGGTTTTTCTGTGTGGACAACTTCCCTGTTATATTGATGGAGAGATTTCTCAAGGTCTGCGAATCCCCGGACAGCAACATATCTAAGGTTGCCTTTGTCGTGGACATAAGGGCAAGGGGTTTTTTTGATAAGGGCAAAAAGATAATAAGAAACCTAAAAGAAGAATATAATGCAGAGGTTATCTTTCTTGAAAGCAGTGATGATGTCCTCATCAGGAGATTCAGTGAGACGAGGAGGATGCACCCTATATACGACTCCCATAGTGTAAAGGATGCCCTAAGAGAGGAGAGGGAGGCTGTAGAATGGCTCAAAAAACTCTCCAACAAGGTTATAGATACATCGCAGCTTACCACCCATGAATTAAGAAGGGTTGTTATGGGCATATATGCTAAGGGCGAAAGGGGTATCAAGATAAACCTCATGTCCTTTGGTTTCAGCTACGGCATACCCCTGGAGGCTGATATGGTATTTGATGTCCGATTTCTGCCCAACCCTTATTTTGTAGAGGGGCTAAAGGATAAGACAGGGCTTGCAGATGCAATAGGGGACTATATAAAATCTGACCGGGTTTTTGAAGAATATTTTCTTTCACTTTCAAATTTTTTGTTATATCTTATTCCTCTGTTTGAAAAAGAGGGAAAGAGCTATCTCACTATCTCTATAGGATGCACAGGGGGAAAACACAGGTCTGTTTTCGTAACAAGGGAGCTTGAGAAGGTGCTTACCTCAAAGGGATATAACATAGCAACCACTCATAGAGATATAAATAGATAGGGAGACTGGAGGCATTAATGGTAGGGATTATAATTGTAGCACATTTCAAACTTGCAGAAGAGATGGTCAATGCTGTTAACCTTATTGTAGGAAAACAGGAGCAGCTTGAACCGATAGGTATGTCCCCCAATGATGATATGGAGAATGTCAAAAAAAAGATAACAAACAGTATAAAGGCCGTTGATTCAGGAGATGGTGTCATTATCCTTACAGATATGTTTGGCGGCACGCCATCCAACATAAGCCTCTCATTTTTAGAGGAGGGTAAGGTAGAGGTTGTAACAGGGGTAAACCTGCCCATGCTCATAAAACTGGCAACCTACCGGAAGGATAAACCAATAGGAGAGCTTGCCCGATTTATTACCAGCTATGGACAGAAAAACATATATCTTGCCACAGATGTGCTTAAATCAAGGGGGAAGGAATAGTGTCCATGATAGAGGGTGAATTTACCATTAAAAACAGGCTTGGTCTACATGCAAGGCCTGCCGCCCTCTTTGTTAAAAAGGCAAGTGAATTTTTCTCTGAGGTGTGGGTGGAGAAGGACGGGACAAGGGTAAATGGAAAAAGTATAATGGGCCTTCTTATGCTTGCCTGCCCCCTGGGGAGCAAGGTAAAGCTCCAGATAGAAGGTGAAGACGAGGCAGTTGCCTTAAAAGAACTGGGAAAACTAATAGAGGATGGCTTTTACGAGGAATGAAAGAAGAGGTATTTGTAAACAAGACGCTTAAAGGCACAGGTGTTTCATCAGGGATAACAACAGGCTATGTGTATCTCCTCGAGAGGGGAAAGATATCCATAAAAAAGATTGCATTAAAGGAAGACCAGATAGAAAAAGAGATATGGAGGTTTAAGACAGCCATAAAAAAGGCCATAAACGAGTTGAATAATATTAAACAGTCCATACCTGATGATGAGGTGCGAAGGCATACATTTATAATCGATGCCCATATACTCATGCTGCAGGATGATTTTTTCTCCAAAGAGGTGATCGAGACCTTAAAGAGGGAGAAAATAAACACAGAGTGGGCCCTTGATATCGTAGTCTCCAAGTTCCTCTCAAGCTTTGAGGGTATAGAAGACCCTTATCTAAAGGAGCGCGGTCAGGACCTTAAATATATATATGACAGGCTTTTAAGGATACTGGTAAAAGGCAAGACACCAGGGATTGAGACTGTAAACAAGAAGGCTGCAAGGGGTATTATAGTGGCCCATGATCTTTCACCTGCAGATACCATACAATTAAACCTCAACAGGATCTCCGGTTTTGTTACAGATGTGGGTGGCAGGACATCCCATACATCCATCGTTGCAAGGGCACTGGAGATACCTGCAGTGGTAGGGGTGAGCAACATAACAAGTCTGGTAAAGAATAACGACAGGATTATTGTAGACGGTGACGAAGGTATCGTCATAATAAATCCCACCAGAGAGGTTCAGAGGGATTATATAGCCAGGCAGTTGAAGCTCAAGAGCCTAAAAAAGGAGCTTTTGAAGATAGCAAGGCTGAAATCAGAGACCAGGGATGGATTTAAGATAAAGGTGGGCGCCAATATAGAGCTCCTTGCGGAGATGGATATAGTTGAGAGATATGGTGCCCAGGGTATAGGTCTTTACAGGACAGAGTATATTTATCTATCCAGAAAGACCCTACCCACAGAGGCTGAACACTATCATATATACAGAAAGTTGGCACAGAACAAAAACCTTGAATATATTACCATCAGGACCCTTGATATAGGCGGGGACAAGTTTGCCTCGCAGATAGAGATGGCCAAGGAGATTAACCCTGCCATGGGTCTGAGGGCCATAAGGCTGTGTATAAAAGAGGTGGACCTTTTTAAGACACAACTTAAGGGTATATTAAGGGCAAGCGCCTACGGACCCTTAAAGATACTGATACCCATGGTTTCCGGCGTGGAGGAGGTAAGAAAGACAAAGGCAATTATAAAGGAATGCATGGAGGAACTGGAGCAGAAACATATAGACTTTAACAGGGATATAAAGATAGGCATAATGATAGAGGTGCCTGCCACATGCATGATAAGCGATATACTGGCAGAGGAGGTGGATTTTTTCAGTATAGGGACAAACGACCTCATACAATACACCCTTGCCATAGATAGGGGGAATGAATATGTATCCTACCTCTATGAACCCCTTCACCCTGCAGTCCTGAGGATGATAAAATATGTAGTAGATGTGGCCCATAACCACGAGATTGAGGTGGCCATGTGCGGTGAGATGGCAGGCGAGGCCCTCTATATACCAGTCCTTGTAGGGCTGGGTCTCGATGAGATAAGTATGAACCCCTATTCTGTCCCGAGGGCAAAGAAGATCATAAGGGGCATTGAACATAGCTACTGTAAGGATATTGTCTCAGAGATAATGGGGAAAGAATCACCAAAAGATGCCGAGTATATGCTAAGAAAAGAGATGGCAAGGCTGTTCCCACAGGATTTTATGAAGTGTTACGATGAATAGAGACCCTACAGTCTTTTACCCTGAGGTACACCTGTGGGACCATGTTGGTTATGTATGTTGTCTGTAATTATTTAAAATAAAT
>JAKPCK010000065.1 GCA_029553295.1 Deltaproteobacteria bacterium
CCATAGCAAAGGAATACTGGGATGCCTTCCTCGATAACTTTGACCCTGTAACTGTCCTTGAGCAGAGCACATGGAAGATGGGTAAGATAGAACCAAACTATGCAGAGGTCATAATACATTACAGAAAATCAGAGAGACCTGCCATACTACAGATGTTTAAGGAAAAAGGCATATGGAAGACCGGCCTTGTGGAGACATTCTGGACATTAATAAGATAGTCTATAACAATATAAAATGATTTGAATCTCATAAAAGATGAATCTCGAAATTCTAAAGAATTCAATTATAAAATTATTTCCATTTTACACTTACTCCTTACCCCATACCCCTTACCCCTTACTTTTTCGCTGAGGTGATTTATGTCAGACTATGATGATAGACCTAACTGGTGCGAGATAGACCGCCAAAAGGACAGAAGCAGACACTATGGAAGACCCTCTGAAAAGACACAGGACAGACAAAAACCAGATTCTGATAGGTGGGAGTCAGGCAGGAGAAAACAGGCCCTGGACAGGTTATTTAAAGGGGAAAAGGGCACCCTGGAGCATGACAGGCTTTTTAATAAAATCCATAAATCCTTTGGTACAGGCTCTTTTCTTGCAAATATCAAGGCCTATATAGACAGATACGGCATGCCTGACGATGCACCAACCCTGATGCTCATCCTCGACTCAGGCAGCGTAGAATACATTTTAGAGGCATTGGACAAACTCAAAACTATCTTTCAAGGTCTGAGCAGTCGCCAGAAAGATGATGTAAAAAGAAAGCTCTCCATAATAAAGATGACTGACAAGTCCCCTAAAGTTAGGGAAAAGGCAGAAGAAACCCTCGAATCATTGTAAGGACAGCAGACAGGCCTAAATGTATGGCTTGAAGATTACAAAAAAATATCCCCACCATCCAGGTAAATATTACTATGGGAAAATACCGATGCAGACCTTCCTTGATGCTCTTATTCTCACCTGGGATAAAATAAAAAGACATACATATTCAACAAAAATTATTAACGGGATATCTTTCATTTTTTTCTGATAAGATAAAGCAAAAAAATAATACCAAATATTGTGAACAAAAGACCTGCGTAAAAAGAAACAGGGACGTACTTGAATACAATTTCATGCCTGCCATGTTGAACCCTTATGGCCCTGAAGGCGAGATTTGCCCTGTATATTTTTGTCTCCATGCCGTCAATGAACGCCTTCCAGCCCGGATAAAAGGTATCTGTTACATAGAGGTATGCATCCTTTTCGCTTTCACATCTGAGCTCTATCCTGTTCGGTTTATAAGATAGAATCGTGACGCTACCCTGAAGCATTTCATCTTTTTCTGATGGGGTATTTTTCAGTGTATCTAAAGGATTCCTTTCTGGGTCAATAATAATGAGATGGGAACGTAAATCAATGGCCTTATCCTCCATCTTCTCTATGGCAGTCTTTATGTCTTTAACAAATATGGCATTTTGATATAGTAAGAACCTCCCCGGTGCCTCCTTATATCTATAAAGCCTTAATGTCTCTTCATCTGCCTGTTTTTCATCCTTTTCTTTTTCATCCTTTTTCGGCCTTATTATCTTTACCTTAAGGCTATCCAAAAACTCAAAACCACTCTCATTTATCTCTTTAGCGGATATGATATAGCCTATCCCGAATATGTCAAAAAACCTCTTTGCCCCTTGTATGGTCTTTGTGGCATAAAGCATATTGGTAAATATCTCATAGTCTGCAATGCGTAGCACCTCCATGCCGCTTTCTGTATATAGACCCTTTATGGCAGCATAGGCAGGCCCCATTGACATCCTGTCTTCCGGGTATAATTTGAATGTGTCCTTGGTTATGGGCGTGACTATGTAACGCTCTTTCTTTTCATTTCCCATCTTTTCTTCAAAGGTATGTTTTTTCATATAGTCCTTCCATGCATCCAGTTGATAATAACCGTAATTTGCAAGAAAGAGATCTGCAGTAAGTATGGTGACAAGGAAAAAAAACGCAATTTTCTTGTATTTAATCCTCAAAGAGATAAGGAGCATGATGCAAAAAAAGAAAGAGAATAATAGAAAACGTTTTATATTGTGGATGTTGAAGTCTATGTCATTAAATGCATTGGGTTTTATATTATATCTCTCAAAAAGATCTTTTACATCCTGATTGAAAAGGTTCACATAGCCCCAGGCAATGGCAAAGAGAAAGCCTACATAAAATACAACCTTTATAATCTTCTGCGTCTTTAAATCTCTATCTTTTATGCCCTGTTTCAATCTATCGAACCCAAGGCCGCTTGTTACTCCTATAATAAAAAAGAATACAAAGAGAAATTTTACCGGGTATCTCACGCTATTAAAAGGCGGGATATGAAACAGGATTTTATAAAAAGGTGTGTTCCCTCCCAGGGCAAATATAAACGATATAACAATGAGGACAATAAACAGCCATTTCTTTCTGTCTTTTGAAATAAAATAAAAGATAGACAGTATAAAAGGGGCTATGCCAAGATATACGGTCTTTAACCACGACTGGTTAGCCCAGTATTTGGCATCACTCTGCAAATAACCGTACGGATTGGGAAGGAAAAACTGGATAAAGTCCTTCCATGCAAAAGACCATGTAACAGCCTCATGGTAAGATAAACCGGTCTTTCTTATACTCTGAGATGAAAGCTCAAAGAAGGGGAGAAACTGGACAGAACTTAAAAGTATAAACAAAAACAGGGTAAAAAAAAGGGCAAAACACCTTATAAATATCCCGTGAGAAACCTCATGAGAAAAAAGAGGATAAAAGACTGCAATTAATATCAGGACAAGGGCAGTCATCATCACTATCTCAGGGGCACCGGCAAGAAACTGCAT
>JAKPCK010000066.1 GCA_029553295.1 Deltaproteobacteria bacterium
AAAATAAAAATCAATAGTTCCACTTAATAAGCGATTTTTGAGAAAATAAAGCTTTTAACAATAATATTTTTTCTGTCAGTACTATAATCATATATAAATGGTCATGTAAGCTGATTACTTTATTAAAAATTTGCTTTGTTCATAAAAAAATACAAAAAACTTAATTTTTGGGGGACGGTTTTGAGGACGTTTGGGGACGGTTTGGGGACGGTTTTTTTAGGGGTATTTTGGAACCCACCCTTAATGATTTCAATAAGTTATATGGTGGAGGCGGCGGGAATCGAACCCGCGTCCAAAAAAGCTGGGATGCAGAAAGACTACATGCTTAGTCAGTGTATTTGTCTCGGATGAAAGAACACCCACTGACAGGTTTTCTGTCATCCATACCTATTGGGTTTCGCCTTTCTGTATAGGTGTCCAGAAAGACTATCCTGCTTGTATCACACCATTCTAAACTTAAAGCAGGCAGAAAGTTTAGATGATGTAGCCGTCTTATGCGGCTAATGCGTACTCGTGAGAGTCTGCAGTTATATTTAGTTCTGCCTTTTTTCGGGTTGGCAGCTCCCCGGCATGCCTCTCTGACCCACACTTCCCTGTCGAAGCCTATCGCCCCCATAAGAAGGTTTACTGTCATTTTATGCGGATCTCCCTCTCTGCGAGTCGCTTTTCATCTTTACGTTTTATACTCTCCCTTTTATCGTAAAGGGTTTTTCCTTTTACAAGGGCAAGTTCTACCTTTGCCCTGTTCTGTTTGTTAAAATACATGGAGAGTGGCACTAAGGTATAGCCCCTTTCATTTACTTTACCTGTTAACTTATTTATCTCCCTTTTATGGAGGAGTAATTTTCTATCCCTTTTTGGCTCATGGTTGAATATGTTTCCATAAGAATAGGGGCTTATATGGGCATTTACAAGAAAGACCTCCCCATTTTTTATCTTTGCGAAACTATCTTTAAGGTTTGCCCTGCCCTCTCTCAGGGATTTTACTTCAGTCCCAGATAGGGCTATCCCTGCCTCAAGGGTCTCCTCAATATGATAGTCATGATATGCCTTCCTGTTTGTGCATATAACCTTCATAAATATAATTATAACACATTTTATAGAAAACAGCATGCTCATTTTTGCTTGAATAGAACCATATATTTATGTTATTTCGTGAGATAACAAGGCAAAATTATTGAAGGGGGGACAGTGATGGAACATAAGAATTCTGTTTTGATTATAGCCACAATGGACACAAAAGGCACAGAGGCAAGGTACCTCGAGTCATGTCTCAATGATATAGGGATGCCTTTTATTACCCTCGATGCAGGGATAAGAGGGGAATCGCCTTTTCCTGTAACTATAAGCAGGCAGGAGGTGGCATTAAAGGCAGGCATGCCTATTGATGAGGTTCGAAGTATCGTCCAGGAAGGTGATGCCATATCTGTAATGGCAAAAGGGGCACTGGAATTGGCACAGGAATTATATAATAAAGGTGATATCGCCGGGATCATAGGCATAGGCGGCTCTATGGGCACTACACTCAGTACATCTGTTATGCGATCATTTCCTGTGGGATTTCCAAAGGTTATGATAACCACAATGGCCTCAAGGGATACACGTTTTTTTGTGGGGACAAAGGATATTATGATGCTCCATTCTATATGCGACCTATCCGGTATCAATCGCATCACAGAAAAGATTCTCCGTAATGGCGCCCTTGCCATAGCAGGCATGATAAAAAACAGGACTGAGTTTCCTGAACCGTCAAAGCCCCTTGTTATCCTTTCAACCTTGGGGACCACAGAGGCATGCGCACAATACATAAGAAGTGCCATGGAGGATAAAAAAAAGGAGGTAATGGTATTCCATACAAACGGTTCTGGTGGAGAGGCAATGGAGGAGATAATCGAGAAAGAGGAGGTGAAACTGGTAATTGACCTATCCCTCCACGAACTGGCTGACCATTATTTTGGCGGCGATTACGATGCAGGGCCACAGCGGGGCTCTGCTGCATTAAAAAAAGGTATACCTACTATTATAATCCCGGGGAACATAGATTTTATTGTTACCGGCCCCCTCTCCCAGGCAAAAAAATACTTCCCTGGTAGAGAATACCATGTCCATAATTCTGCTATTACAACTATAAGAACAAAAAAAAGGGAATTAGAGGTTATTGCAGAGATTCTGTCAAGATTCTGCAATGAGGCAAAGGGCCCTGTTTCGGTCATGATACCGGCCGGTGGTTTTTCAGCATGGGACCAGAAAGGCCATCCCTTTTACGACCCCGATGGGGTAAGGTTATTTACAAAGACAATGAAAAAAGAGTTGGGCCCCCATGTCCCTATTGAGGTTTTATCATTTAATATCAACGATATAGGTTTTGCAAAGGCAGTCGTAGATAGGGCCAATATTCTATTGAACCAATAGGATTGTATGGACAGTTTTTTTGTAGTTACCGAGCCAGTGGCAGACATAAGGAGAGAACCAATAGATGCCAATAACCTATACATCCATGATGACCTCCAGGAGACACAGGTATTATTTAACGAGGTCCTTCTCTATAAAGATGAGATAGACGAATGGTTTTATGTAGAGGCCGTTGAACAAAAATCCTTTAGAAAAAAGACAAGATGGCAGGGGTATCCAGGCTGGATTAGAAAAAATCAGGTGATTGCCTTAGAGAAAATTTCATCCTGTGAAAGTGTCATTATAAAAAAAAGAAATACATCCATACTTAGTGCACCCACAGATGACTCCCCTATTATCCTTAATATTTTGCTGGGCACCAGACTATGGTTTACAGGGAACGAATACAGTCATAAAGACATTATCTATGACGAAGTGCTATTCCAGAATAACAAAAAAGGCTGGGTTAGGGATGATGATGTAAATAAGACAAAAAATCTACAAGATGAGGATAGAGTAAGAGAAGAGATAATAGATACTGCAAGGCTTTTTATAGGAATACCGTATCTATGGGGTGGCAGGAGTATAGAATACGGTGTTGATTGCTCAGGTTTAATAAATCTCGTGTTTCGTGTCAATAATATAGACATGCCGAGAGACAGCCATGAACAGTGGATGGTATCTAAAAGGATATCCCCAGAGGACTTAAAGCCAGGGGACCTGATTTTCATGTCAGAGGAGTCAAGATATAACGTAATCAATCATGTTATGCTATATGCTGGAGGAGAGAATTTAATAGAGGCCTATGAAACAGGCAGCACTGTAAGAGAAATCTCTTTAAAAGATAGATTCGGCTTGAGTATAAAAGAATTAAAAGGCAATGAACTGATTAAAAATAAAAGACAAATCTATTTCTGCAGACCCAGGTCATTCAAATGACACATATAAAATACATACATATAAAGGAGGTGATTAGACCCCTCAAGGTATTATTTTCTACCTCTTTAGGCAAAAAAAATCTTATAAAGAGCATAATAGTCAGGGTAGGACTCGATAATGACATAGAAAGCATAGGGGAATGTCCCACAAGCTTTGTATCAAGATTTGAGGATTTAAACTCTATTAAGAATGTCCTTAAAAAGATTTTACCACAGCTATTGAATACACCCATAGACCTTTACAAAGAAAAGATAGATTCTTTTAGAAATGATTATAGAAATTTCCCCATGACCATTTCAGGCCTTGAGGTTGCCTTGTTCAGGGCGTATCTTAAAGCATATGACATGGATGAGTATGCTTATTGGGGTGCAAATCTTAATCGTATTGAAACAGACATAACAATACCCTTTATCACTGAGAAAGAATCCCTCGATAGATGGCTGAGATACTCCATAAAGAAGGGTTTTAGAATCTTCAAGGTTAAGGTAAGCGGAAAAATAGAAGAAGATATGAAGCTATTGTCATATATTCAAAGTCTTCTGTCAGATTCTTTAAGTGATTTTAAAATCCGTCTCGACGGGAATCAGGGATTTACTGCATTGAACCTTATAAAATTTTTAGAAAAAATAGAACAAAAAGGCTATAAAATCCAGCTCGTTGAACAACCCCTTTTGAAGGACGATTATAAAGGGATGGAGATTATTAAGAAAAATACAACAACCCCCATAATCCTCGATGAGACAGTATTTAATGGAGATGATATGATTCGAATAGCATCAGAGGGCATCTGTGACGGTGTAAATATCAAGATAGCAAAGAGCGGGATCTCAGAGTCTTTAAGGATTATAGAGATTGCAAAAAAACACAGCCTTAAATTAATGGTTGGGTGTATGACCGAGACTATGGTCGGGCTATCAGCAGGGATTTACATGGCCTCTGGTTCTGGAGCCTTTGATTTCATTGACTTAGATTCTGTATATTACATTCATCACAGAAATATCTATGGTGATATACAATTGAAATCACCTTTTTTTAACATATCTACTGACAAGATATAACTTTTTTTTCTTAATCTTACTTGACAAATTTTATTCTGAATGCTAACCAATAGGAAATAGGATGCATTTCATCTGCTGCTTGTTCACAACATCAAGTAAATTGGGAGGGGGGTGAAAGGTTATTACCTAATAAGTCTCAATAAAACCATAAAAAGGAGGGTTAAATGCCAGACAGTGTATACAAAATAATCGAGATTGTGGGAACAAGCACGAAATCATGGGAAGATGCAGCAAAGACAGCAGTTGAAACTGCCTCTAAATCACTAAAAGATTTAAGGATTGCAGAGATTGTTAAGCTCGACATGACCCTTGAGAATGGCAAGGTCACTGCTTATAGGGCAAGGGTTAATATCTCATTTAAGTACCATGGCGAAGGCTAATCTGTAAATAAAACTACTTAAATTAAAAGGGCGGGTGTTGACCCGCCTTTTTTATTCCCTTCTATGTAAAGTTTTGTAACAGTATCAATTTTTTACTCACACAGAGCTTAAAAGATGTGTTAATTATCTTTAAATTTGCCCTCTTTTGCAATATCATTTTATAAGGACTCAAGAGGTAAAGTAATAGAGACATGGCAGTTGTGGATAAGACTTTTTTTATGCTCGGTATCATACACAGGGATGAATCGTGTAGAGACAGACTCGTAAAATGGCTTAATAGAGAAAAGCCTCAGATTATAACATTAGAGTTATCCAATTATGGGTTGACATTCAGGGAAAAGATGGGTGATTACTATAAACAGAGGCTTGAAGAGAATCTTAAAAAGATAGGGTTTGATAGAGATGAGCATAAAAATAGACATATAGTAGATATTCGCACCTATATGGAGATACCCTATGAATACAGGGCTGTTAGGGATTATGTCAGAGATTGCGGCGGTTTTATCTATCTTATTGACATGGATATTTTCTCCCTTATGAAGCTAAAAGAGATAGAAAGCCTCATAAATATTGATAATCTAAGAACACTGTTGACCTTAGAGGACAATGGCATGCCTCAATCAGAGCAGGTGTTTGCAAGGCTCTATTTTGAAAAGGGTATAAAAACCTTTGATTATACTGAAGAGATGAGGATAAGGGATATTCATATGAAGGATATGATATGGCTTCTTATGGGGTGTCACAGTGAAAAGAGGTTTCTCCATATATGCGGCTGGCGGCATCTGTATGACCCCTACAATATCTACGGGCAATTAAATCCTATCAAGGTGTTTATATATGATTAGACTTTTTGTCTTTGACCTGGGAAACGTGATACTGCCTTTTGACCACAGGCAGATACCAGCAAAACTGCTCAATTGGTCTACAAAAAAGGGGTTATTTACCCCTGAAGAGATGTTTATATATCTATTCGATTGGGAGGACGGCCTTATTAACCCTTATGAAGAAGGGTATATGTCTTCAGAGGAGTTTTTTGATACAATCCGTCAGAGATATAGCCTTAATATGAATTTTGAAGACTTTAAGAATATATGGACACCCATATTCAAGGAAGATCAAGAGGTCAATAAAATCATACTTAATTTAAAACAGATGGGTTATCCTCTTTTTATCTTGAGCAATACCAATGAACTGCATTTCACATATATAAAAGAAACATATCCCATAGTCCATACATTTCATGAATGGATTTTATCCTATGAGGTCCATGCAAAAAAGCCAAAAAAGAGGATCTTCGATGAGATTTTTAACAGGATGGATGTGCCTCGGGATGAGGTATTCTATATAGACGACACAGGGCCTTATATAGAACAGGCAAAGGCATATGGATTAAAAGGGACGGTTTTTACAGATGCAGAGAATCTATGGAGGCAGATAAAAGATATTATCGAATACAAAAGAGAGCCTGGCAATATTATGCAACTACTCAAATCAATAAAGGATTTTTAGATGCAGTTTCCCCATATAGACCCTGTTATCTTTAAGATAGGACCTCTGGCCCTCAGATGGTATGGTATGATGTATATCTTAGGTTTTGCTGCCTCCTATCTCCTTGTCCTCTATCAGATAAGACACAGAACCACCTCTATAAAAAGGCCATTTGTGGATGACCTGTATTTTTATCTTATAATCGGTCTTATTGTAGGGGCAAGGCTCGGTTATATCATCTTTTATAATCTCAGGTTCTATATAAACAACCCGCTGGAGATATTTATCCTGTGGCATGGGGGTATGTCTTTCCATGGAGGTCTCATAGGCACTTTTATAGCAGGCTATCTTGTAATAAAGAGAAATAATATGGATTTTTTCAAGATCGCCGATCTAATTATACCTACATGCCCTCTGGGTTTAGGGTTTGGAAGGATAGGAAACTTTATAAACGGTGAACTATACGGAAAACCATCTAATCTCCCGTGGGCTATGGTCTTCCCTGGTGGTGGCCCACTGCCAAGACACCCTTCACAGATATATGAGGCACTCCTCGAGGGTTTGTGTCTTTTTATTATCCTGTGGTTCTATAAAGACAAAAAAAGACATGATGGTGATGTCCTTGCCATGTTTCTTATTCTATATGGGTTATTCAGGATCTTCTGTGAATTTTTTCGTGAGCCCGATGCGCATCTTGGATACATGTTAGGGATATTCACAATGGGTCAGATATTAAGCGCTGTCATGTTATCCATAGGTCTATTTTTTAAATTCTATCTAATCCCTCATAGAACCAAAGTCCTCAAAAAATAAAAATAAATATCGATTTTTTTTAAGAAATCTATCCTTGACAAAAAATAAATGGCTTTTTATAATATGTGAAATTTTTCATATAAAATCTGGAGGATCTATGTGGGACAACTTAAGCCTAAAGGAAGTTGTAGAGTATACGAAAGATCCATTCCCATCCATTAGGAAATGGGCAAAGGAAAAGGGTAAAAAGGTTGTAGGTAGCACTATTGCTGATGTGCCAGAGGAGGTAATATACGCCTTTGGATTACTGCCTGTTACACTTGTGGGGACTGATAAGCCACTAAAAAAAGCCCCGAGTCGCTTGCCTGATAATGCCTGCTCCCTTGCAAGGAGCAATCTCGAACTTGTCTTGAGCTACGAGGGCGATCTCTTTGATGGCTTTGTCCTGCCCCAGGTCTGTGATACCACCCAGCATCTGTCTGACATATGGAGGATAAGCTTCCCTGATAAATATGTAGAGTGTTTTCTCGCCCCCCGCCAGGTAGACAGACCAAGTGCAAGATACTGGGTCAAGGAAGAGATAGAAAGGCTTATTGAATCAATGGGCAAGTGGACCGGGAAGAACATCACAGACAATGATTTAAAAAGAGCAATAAGTCTTTATAATGAAAACAAGAGGCTTCTGCGGGAGATATACGATATTAAAAAGAAAAATCCTGAAACCATCACAAACAAAGAATTCTTCTCTCTCGTGAAACTATCCATGCAGGTGGATAAGGAGGAGTTTAACAAGAGCCTGAAAAAGATAAAGGAAAGCATGGCGCCAAAAAAAGGTGATGGGTACCTTGATATAATCCTCGCCGGCATCACCTGTGACCCCCCTGAGGTATATGACCTCTTTGATGAGATTAAGCTCAACATTGTGGCAGATACCCTTGTAACAGGCTCAAGATACCTCGATGGTGTTGTGCCAGAGGATGGAAACCCAATAGATGCCCTCGCTGACAGACATATGAACAGAAAGTTCTTCTCGCCTATTCACGATAATGTATACAGGAACTTCGAAGAGATAAAGGCCCTATATAAAGAAAACAATGCAAAGGCAGTGATATATATCCATATAGAGTTCTGTGAATCCCAGGAATATGACCTGCCAGACCTTAAGAAGATGATAAGAAAAGAAGGTATACCTATGCATGTCCTTGATACAGAGTATCAGACTCTGTCTCTTTCCCACCTGAGGACAAGACTTCAGGCATTTTTTGAATCCTTGAAAGGGGGCTCCTTATGAGTGAAACACCAAAAACAGATAAACCAAAAAAAGAACTTACAAAGGCACAGATGCTGTCCAAAAAGATTACAGAAGACTACATGAGTGAGGCATTTCGTGCCCATGAACTCGGTAAACTAATTGGATATACAACTGCTATATCACCCGTTGAGATATTCGTTGCCCATGATATAGTCCCTATATATCCCGAAAACCACGCTGTGGCAAATCTCACTGCAAAAAAAGGTATCCAGCTTTGTTCGGTAACAGAAAATCTCGGTTATACAAGCCACTTATGTGCCTATGCAAGGAGTGACCTTGGTTACAGAGAGACCGGTATAACAGTAACAAAAGGCATACCAGAACCTGATCTGTTCCTTGCCTGTAATGCCCAGTGTTTCACCCTCACCAAATGGTTCCAGGTCCTTGCCAGAAAAGGAAATCTCCCTGTCTTTGTATTTGATACCCCTGAATATATAATGAACAAGAAGGCAAGGGAAGAGATTATAAAATACTGTGTCCTCCAGCTTAAAGAATTAATAAGCTTCCTTGAAGAGATTACAAAGAAAAAATTTGATTACGACAGGCTCAAAGAGGTTATGAAATATTCTGCTGAATCAAGCATCCTCTATAAGAGATTTCTGGATATGGCACAGTATAAACCTTCACCAATAAGCATATTCGATGCCCTAATCGGTATGGCAATAGCTGTCTACAGGAGAGGGACCCCTGAGTGCGTAGAATACTACAAGACCCTATGCGACGAGTTCCAGGAAAAGGCAGATAAAGGTATTGGCGTGCTCCCAAAAGACAAAGAAAAATATCGCCTATACTGGGAAAACCTCCCTGTATGGTTCAAATTCAGCGACCATGCAAAGTTACTCGGTTCTTACGGCGGTGTTATACTCACATCTCTATACGTCCATGCATGGAGCTTTGAGTTTGACCTCAACAAAGACCCACTCCTAACCCTCGCAGAAAACTATGTATCAAGATTCTCCAACTCAACCCTTGAGGACAGGGCAGATATGGCCATGGACTTATTTAAGAGATACTCCATGAACGGCATGATAATGTTCATGAACAGGAGCTGTAAGGCAGTTTCATTTGCCGTCCCCACACTAAAGGATGTCCTTGTAAAGAGGACAGGGATACCTGCACTTGTCTTTGAGAGTGATATGGGTGACCAGAGGTTCTACTCAGAGACCCAGATTAGGACAAGGATTGAGGCATATTTTGAGACCCTGGACAGGCTCCAGCCCCAGGTGTCATAAAAAAAATTAGCCCGATGGAAGCCCTGGATGATTAAGTCCAGGGCTTTTTATTTCTACAAAAATCAAAAACATGGTCTTATAAACGAGATGACATCTTTTGTTGTAAAGGATATATCTCGTCATCCAGCCCTTAACGCCTCAATAATCCCTATCCTCGATGCCTTCATTGCCGGTAAAACCCCTCCTACAAAACCCATGACAAGTGAAAAGAGGACGGCCATAAATACAATCTTTGGCGTTATGCTAAAAGAGAAGGCAAGTTCAGAGAAGGTCTGGAAATTTAAGGTAGATATAGAATAGAAGGTAAGAAAGGATGCAAAAAAAAGACCTATCAAACCCCCGGCAAGACCCAGCATGAGAGACTCTACAAGGAAAGAGAAAAGGATTCCCCTTCTCCTGAAACCCAGCGCCCTCATTGTGCCTATCTCCTGTACCCTATTTGCCACCTGGGCATACATGGTTATCATGGCACCTATGATAGCACCAATGGAAAATATAATGGTGACCGATACCCCCAGTATATTGAGAAATCTTGCCATTATCTCAGACTGCTCCTCATAATAACGGGTCTCTCTTTTTACCTCAAGATTAAAACGGGGGTCTTTCTCAATCCTGTCTTTCAAGAGATTGAATCTTGTTGAATCCTTCATCTTGAATATAACCGAAGAATATACAGGTCTTTTGAACGCCTGCTTCAACTGTTCATTGTCCCCCCATACCTCTGAACTGAAGGCAGTATTGCCGCCATCAAATATGCCTACAACATGCCATTGCCTTGCACCAAAGCTCATATTACCACCTATATCGGCATTTTGAAAACGTTTTGATACACTTATCCCCACCGCCACCTCATGGGTGCCTGGGTTTGGCATCCTTCCCTTTATAAGCCTTACCTGTGGTCTCAAGGCAGGGGATTTTTCCCCGATACCCCGCACCGTAACGTTGGATGGGCTATTATCTACCTTCTTGGGGAGGATGATAAGTACATTTAACTCCCTTGCCACTAAAGGTTTGCCATCGGCATCGTAGGCTACCTCAGGGTCTGTCTCTATAATTGAAGCCTGT
>JAKPCK010000070.1 GCA_029553295.1 Deltaproteobacteria bacterium
GTATACCTTTGTTGTTTCACCCTCTGCACCTATCTTTAATATCTCTTTGAGGGTAAACCTGCCCCTTTCCTTACCAATCCCAAGCCTTCCCAGTTCGTTGAGGGGCACAACAATCCATGGAATGTATTCCATTATTCTCCCTATAAGAACCATGTCGAAAACAAAAGGTCTTTCAATTGTATATTCTGTCTCGTTATTGAGCGGTGGTTTTACAATGAATCCCCTTGGTATATTTTTCATCCTCTTTGGTCCATAGGGTTCAACGGGGTCAAAGATAATCTGATAAACACATTCCTGCCTTATATCGCATATACTGCAACCCTTTGCATAACGATTGGTACAGCAAAGATCTCTTAATGTTGTACCGAATGCCCCCCTTATGACATTACCTTTACCAGAGGCAGAAAAAGGCATGATGATTCTGTCCTCTGGCATAAAAATAAATCTATATTGAGAAAATAAAAATCTTTCAATCCCTGAATTTTTTGATAAATGATACTTGGGATCCATTAGATGCCTGTTCCCCATAATATAAAAGCATTGATGTCATGTCAACAATTTTTAAAATAAAGCATTTTTATAACTTTTATTTACAAAATTTTTGAAAGTATCGTTTTTTAGACAATTTTTTAAGTTACACCCGATTCTAAAAATCAAAAAAATTTATAAAATGTCCGCTCAAGCGAACAAGAGTAGCCCTTTAAGCATATAAAAAGATTGTGATATCCATTTATAATTGCGAGTATCCAATTAGGTGAATGGTAGTTATTCGGGTCATATAAGAAATCATAAAGATCAGCTTATTAAAAAGATTTACCAGAGATATTCAATAGGTTACACTAATTTATTAAGGTGAAGTTCTATTGTAATTATAAACCCAGATGGGGTTCAAATCTGTTGACTATTAATAACCATCGTATTTATACTTAAAAGTATATGGCAAAATCCACATCCATTAGTAGCGCAGGAGTACAAAAAGTCACGATTTGGCAGGTCGTGATACTATTTCTTTCTATCTATGTCCTCGGTGCCTTGTTTGTAGAAACCGTTTTCCACCTCCCTAATGAGACATCTATACTTCTCAAACAAATCGATAATCTAATTTGCCTCGTCTTCATAGGCGATTTCGTTTTTAACGTCATCACAGCAAAGTCGAAGCTCGAGTATCTGAAGTGGGGTTGGATAGACCTCCTTTCCAGCATTCCCAACGTCCAAATCTTAAGGTGGGGTCGATTTGTAAGGATGATACGCATATTGCGGATTCTCCGTGCCGTTCGATCGATGAAGCTGATTCTCAAGTTCCTTTTCCTGAACCGGTCAAAGGGAACCTTTGCCTCGGTTGCGATTATGGCATTCGTGTTGATAGTCTTCTCGTCAATTACTATCCTGAATTGTGAAACAGCACCGGAATCCAACATTAAAACTGCATCCGACGCCTTATGGTGGTCGTTTGTGACAATCACCACTGTTGGATATGGAGATTTCTACCCGACGACTACACTGGGCAGAATCATTGCTGTGGTTTTGATGACTGCAGGCATAGGACTGTTCTGCACATTTACTGCATACGTTGCTTCGTTATTTCTCCAAGAGGAGGAAAAAGGGCAGGAAAAGCGTGAGGATCAGATTCTCGCAGAACTCAAAAGCATAAGAGAAAGATTAGACCGAATTGAAAGAAACACAAAAAAATGAATCGACACACACAAGCAAGCAGTGCTAAGCACTGCTTGCTTCCCAGATTTGTGCTATATACAGCCTTTAATGGGCACGAATATTTTTATCTGAGTAAGTTTTTGAAAGAGTTTTATAAAATGATGAAGCTCACATAAAAGTTAGAGCCCTTTTTTGTCGGCAGGGGTCACCGTATTATTTTTTATCTTTTAATCTTTTTTGCATATCTTTGATATAGTTCCTTTGCAATGGCACGGAGTGCCTCATCTGCCTTTTTACCACCTATATTTGTAATTAAAACCATTGTATAATCCTTTTGTGTGTCTATCCATATATGGGCAAGGTTCATGCCGTTGGAGCCTCCGTGAGACAGAAGGGGCTTTTGGGTCCATTCAGGAAATGTCTCCCCCCATCCAAGGCAGTATTTACCACCTGGAGGCGTACCGGGCGGGGTATCTTTTTTTACAGATACATCAATAATAGGCGTATGGAGCTTTTTGATCGTCTCAGGTTTTACAAGTTGGGGGGCGCGCATACCTTCAGCTGCGTTCCATTGAGCCCATTTTATAAAATCAAGAATTGACATATGGGCATTACCAGCAGGTCCCAAAATTGGTGGCACATCGCCGTTGGGTCCTGAAAGAAAAGCCTTTATCTTTCCATCGATAATCTTATGACCAATTGGTGCATCAATCTTTCCGGAAGATGCCTGTGGCCCAAGACCTGCTGTCTTGAGTTTCAGAGGTATGAAGATGCGTTCCACCATCAATTCTTCCCATGTCTTTTTTGCCCTCCGTTCAATCATGGCACCTGCTATGGTGTACCCCATATTGGAGTAGGCAAAACGTGAGCCGGATTGAAATATGAGGGGTTTTTTTACCCATTCCTTGACAAGCCAGTATCTCATTTCATCGAGATTACCTTCCTGTAACATGGCTTCTCTATAAACATTCAATGTCTCCTCATTGTCAGTGGGAATACCGCTGGTATGAGACAGGAGTTGTTCAAGGGTTACCTGCCGTATGCCCGGATCCATTTTTTCTAAAAGCTCTGGAAAGACTTCACCAATTGTTGTGTGCCAGGCAAGCTTTCCCTCTTCTACCAGCATGGCTGCAAGCAAGGCAGTAAATGCCTTTGTGTCTGAACCAAGATGAAACCTGTCATTGATTTTCACAGAGATATTTGTGCCTGCCTTTCTCACACCTGCTACACCGGCTGCCACAATCTTTCCATTTTTTGCCACAGCAACAGCAATGGCTGGAAGTTCGTATTCTGACAGATAAGGTGTGAGCATCGAATTGAGATTCTCCTGACTATAGGCATGCTGGGAGATAAAAACCATGCTTAAAGCAAAGAATATAATGTATATACATCTAACCATCTTCCTCATTGAATCAAGCCTCCTCATATGTTTATTTGAAACGGGTGATAATGTTTAAAATCCAGGTGAAACTATCTTATGTAAATTTGTTCAAGGGGTGAAAAAAGATGCATCTATCATGAAATAAAACGATTCTATAGAATCATACTGTAAATTAAAATTGAGATAGCACCCCATGGAATTCCTTTTAAAGTTAAGTGTATCAAAAGCAGTAGAGCTAATCAAGGAGATTATGTTTACCCCGTTTAGATAGGATGCTCATCTAACCAAAATACTTTGTAATAATAGCCATAAGGTTATTACTATAATAAACAGGAAGGAAAAGAAAGATATATGGGGCAGGTAGAATTATTACATCACCAGAAGAAATCATGGAGCAGCATTAGAGGCAATTAATGGAGACCAACATTATTGGAATTGTCAAACGGGTTTCAGGTTCATCCAAATCAGATAAAAGAGTGAAAAAAGCAACTCTTAGTAAACTTGTCACATCCGAGAATTGTTGACTTTAAAAGGCATTCTTGACAAACAGGATTTTGGTTACTACTATTATTTAATTATTATAGACAAGGAGGGTTATAATGGAAGAACAAAATAAGGCTTATAAAAAGAGATGGATTACTGATTGGTGGCCGGATAGGTTGAATCTCAAGGTCCTCCGTCAAAACTGTTCTCATTCCAATCCATATGGATCCGATTTTGATTATAGAAAAGAATGTGCCACATTGGACCTCTCGGCAGTTAAAAAGGATCTGCAGGAGATTATGACAAAATCCCAGGACTTCTGGCCTGCTGATTTTGGTCATTATGGACCGCTCTTTATCCGTCTTGCCTGGCACAGTGCAGGGAGTTACCGTATCTTTGACGGTAGAGGTGGTGCAAAAGGAGGTGAGATAAGGCTTCCGCCGAGGATTGACTGGCCTGACAACATAAGTCTTGATAAGGCTATAAGGCTTTTATGGCCTATAAAGCAAAAATACGGAAAAAAAATCTCATGGGCTGATTTAATTGTCCTGGCAGGAAACTGTGCCCTTGAATCTATGGGTGTAAAGGTTATTGGTTTTGCCCTTGGCAGAGAAGACATATGGGAACCCGATGAAGGTGCAGACTGGGGTCCTGAACAGGAGATGCTCACAGGTAAGGCACGCTTCAAGGAAGGTGAGCTTGAAAGACCCTTTGCCGCTACAGAGATGGGTCTAATATATGTAAATCCAGAGGGTCCCCAGGGTAATCCCGACCCTGTGGAATCTGCCAAAGAGATAAGGGTGGCATTTTTCCGTATGGGGATGGATGATGAAGAGACCGTTGCATTAATTGCCGGCGGACACGCCTTTGGCAAATGTCATGGTGCAGGCCCTGATACCTATCTTGGCCCTGACCCGGATTCATCCCCTGTGGAACAGCAGGGGCTTGGCTGGAGGTATAACTTTAAAAGCGGTAAGGGTCCGGATACCTATACATCTGGATTTGAACTTGCCTGGTCGCCCACGCCTACCCGTTTCGGCATAAGTTATCTCCACCTTCTGTTCAACAATGAATGGGAATTAACAAAAAGCCCTGCAGGAAAACAGCAGTGGGTAGCAAAGGCCGCACAGCCCATAATACCTGATGCCCATGACCCCAGTAAAAAACATCCACCCATGATGCTTACAGCAGACCTTGCCTTGAGGTTTGACCCAATCTATTCAAAGATTGCAAGACGCTTTCTCGAAAACCCCAAAGAGTTCGAAGAGGCCTTTGCAAAGGCATGGTTTAAGCTCATCCATCGTGACTTAGGGCCACGCACCTGTTATGTGGGGCCCGATGTCCCTAAAGAGGTATTTATTTGGCAGGACCCCTTGCCTCAACGTGACTACACCTTAATTGATGAAGATGATATTAAAGAGCTAAAGACACGAATCCTTTCTTCAGGTCTTGGTATATCAGAGCTTATATATACTGCATGGTCTTCTGCCTCCACATATCGCGATTCAGACAGGCGTGGTGGTGCCAATGGAGCAAGAATTCGCCTTGCACCCCAGAGAGATTGGGAGGTAAATCACCCAGAGAGTTTGTCAAAGATTCTATCTGTCTATGAAGAGATTCAAAAGACATTTAATGGAAGCAAAAAAGATGGTAAGAAGGTCTCTATAGCAGACTTAATTGTCCTCGGAGGATGTGCGGCTATAGAGATGGCAGCGAAAAAGGCAGGTTCTAACATAACTGTGCCCTTTACACCAGGACGGGTAGATGCCACACAAGACGAGACAGATGTGGACTTTTATTCTGCCATGGAACCATTTGCCGATGGTTTTAGAAATTATATAAAAGACCCGGGTAGAATAAATGCAGAGTTTTTACTTGTTGACAGGGCGCAACTTCTTCGGCTTACAGTCCCTGAAATGACGGTTCTGATAGGTGGACTTAGGGTTTTGGGCGTAAATTACAAACACACCAATTATGGTGTACTGACAGATAAACCCGAAACCCTGACAAATGATTTCTTCATAAACCTATTAGATATGGGCATTGAATGGAAGCCCATAGATGAAAAAAACTATCTGTTTAACGGATATAACAGGAAAACAGGTGCATTGATATGGACTGCAACAAGGGTTGATCTGATTTTTGGACATCACAATGAATTGCGTGCCGTCTCCGAGGTATATGCTGCCTCAGATGGCAAAGAAAAATTTGTTCATGATTTTATCTCAGCATGGAATAAAGTCATGAATCTCGATAGATTTGATATATAATTTTCAATCAGGGCCCTTGGGTATATCCTTAGGGCCCTGAAATCCTATAAATCTAAAACCTAAGGTGGTGTTATTATCAAAAAAGCCCTTTATCTCCCCAGTTCATCACAATAATAACTGATATGGAAATTTTACAATCTACTGAAACTTATGGAGAAATTGGGGATACATATTCCGTAAAGATAGAAGGGACAGGGTTTAGTTCTTCACTGCCTTATAAAAATAAGTTTATCCGTATCAAAGCCAAGGGCTTTTGCCTTTTTAATTTCACTGAGGCTGTTTTATAGCTCTTTACCTGCAGCATCTCTATTTGAAAAGAATTATCTCATGAGTAAGAGAACGTGTAGAGTTTATGATGGTAATCCAAATTGAATGGATAATACAATGTGGAAATTTATCTCCTAAAAGAAAGTTTGATAAGCATTCCTGCAGAAACCAATCTTAACAGGAGATTTCAGCATATTGACTTTCTTATCTATCTTGCTTATAATGTCTATGTTAAACACCTTTAATGGAAAATAAATTTCTCTGTGAAAAATACAAGCAGACGATAGACATCAATAAGAACCCATGCCCCCATCCTAATGATTACTGTCAAT
>JAKPCK010000075.1 GCA_029553295.1 Deltaproteobacteria bacterium
GGCGCATAACAACACTGCCTTTACTGCCCATATACTTGTCAACGACCAGACCTTAAGCGAGGTTGAGGCAACTAAGAAAAGGATCGAGGAAATCTTGAAAGAATTTGGGATTAACCACAGTACCCTTCAGATTGAATCAAGCGCCACAACCTGTGACAACGATCTCTATTGTCAGGTGGCTCAAGAAAAGAGCATAAACGGGCACCATCATTAAGGCAAAGACCAAAAAGATGGCGATAAAAGCAATGTTTGAGATGAGAAAACCCCTGATACTTAAACAGCAGCTACAATTAAAGACCTTGATACTGCACATCCCCAAAATTATATTGAAAACATAAGATATTTACAGATAATATCAACAATATTATACCTCAATACAAAAAGGTGTCTTATGTCAGATAAATTACAGCCTATAGCTTTGCCGTTTATATAATAGGGACCAGGAAGAACAATCCAGCCTTTCTGGATAAGATAAACACTATAATAGACGAAAGACCCATAGAGAGGGTATTGAAACAGAGGTATAAAAATTTAACAAGTACAGATGGAAGACCTAATAAATAGGTTGTAAAGGGAAAAATCTTGGGTAATAGGGTCATGCAAAAGGTCTCATGTTGGACTAAAATAATTGAAAAACAACATAAAAAGTGATAGAAGTAAGCTCATGCCTGCCATAGCAGGGTTTTATATTAAAAATTAAAAGCAGGAGGGTCTTATGAAGGCTGTGGTGCTGTTCGGTAGCCCAAGAAAAGAAGGCAACACCATTCAACTTGTCAATGCCTTTTCTGATGTCCTGAAGAAGAAAGGGATAAATGTAAGGATGCTCTATCTCAATGACATGAATATAAGACCTTGCCAGGGCTGCTATATCTGCCTGCCGGCAGGGGTATGCAAGATAAACGACGATATGAAGGACATAAGAAAATACATAGAAGAATCAGACTTGATTGTGTATGCGAGCCCTGTTTATTGGTTTGGTGTATCAGCCCAGATGAAGCTTGCTATTGACAGGACCATTGCCTTTATGGACGAAAACTTTAATTCCCGCATATCAGGCAAAAAGGCTGTAACATTGTTGACCTGCGGCAGTGATGATGCCAATGTATGTGAACCATCTGTCTCAATGTTCAGGATGATATTCGACCTCCAGAAGGTTACCTATGCTGGCAGGATTGAGGCTACCTCCTGCCCTACAGAGGGGGGTCCTATAAAAATGGAATTCATTGAAAACACAAAAAAGCTTGCAGAATCTCTAATTTGAATCTCAAGGGACAGCTTTATTTCACCACAAAGAAGGTAGGTAAGGCCATCTGGGACTATAAGATGCTAAAGGATGGCGATAAGGTCTTGATCGCTGTGTCTGGCGGTAAAGACAGCCTTACCCTTCTTAGGATAATGAAGGAGAGGCTTAATTTCGTCCCTATAAGATATGAGATTACAGCGTGTTTTGTTGATATGGGATTCCCTTGGGTGGATAAAGAGGGTTTGATTAACCACTTCCAGGGAGAGTCCATACCTTATATAATCACCCCTGCGCCAGATGAATGGTGGAAGGACAACAAAGACTTTGATTGTTTCTGGTGTAGCTGGAACAGGAGAAAGGCACTGTTTAAAGAGGCACACAGACACGGCCATACAAAGCTCGCATTTGCCCACCACATGGATGATATTATAGAGACCATGCTCCTTAATCTTTTTTTTCAAGGTGAAATAGGGACAATGCAGCCCTATCAGGAGATGTTCAACGGTGAATTGTATATCATAAGGCCTATGGCCTATGTAGAGGAAAAAGAACTCACAAGGCTGTCAGAACTCCTCAATCTGCCTGTTGTTGCCAGCAGGTGTCCCCATAGTCAGACATCAAAGAGGAGGCTCGTAAAAGATATAATATCAGAGCTAAAGAAACACAACAGGAATGTAAAAAAGAATATATTTAGGAGCCTGCAAAGGATAAGACAGGATTATCTTTTATAAGAGCTTTTATAAAAAAAAGAATCTATCCACCAGCCTATCCTTGAAAAAAAACGTCTGTATTTGAGCCCTGCCTTCATTGTATCAAACATATCGTATCCAGAGAGCCTTTTATATGTCCTTAAAAATAGAGTCTTTTCTGCAATGCCCACATTTATCATCCCCTTTCTGTTCAACTTTTCTATATATCTGTTTAACCTCCAGAACATCCTCTCCATATCTTTTTTTGTAATATTCTTAATTTTGGCCTTGTCAAAATCAATAAGGATAGTATCCTGGAACTCAATTTTTAATCCCTTGGAATCATAGATGTGTGGTTTTTTTTTAACGAGTATGTTATCAAGATGGAGATCCGGGTGATATATACCTGATTTTTCGAGGTTCCAGAAGAGTAGGGCAATCTTTTTTGCCATTCTTAATCTATGACGTATGTCTGTCTTATTCAGGTATTCCGGGAGGTTTTCTGTTTCCTCTTCATATATAGTTAATAAGTAAAGTTTTTTTACTAAAAAATCCCTTTCCACAATAGCGCAGAAAGGTTCGGCAACAGGCATGTTTAAGCTATGGAGATAAGAGAGTATATTTATCTCATTTAATACCCTTTTGGCGCTGAAGAAAAAATCCCTTGTAAAGAATCTGAATAGGCCACCGTGGATATACTGCCGGCATGCAATCTTTTTGTCCTGAATATTGAATATCCTGATGCCCCCCCTACCTTTCTTCAGGATAAGAGGGGCGAGCTTAAACTCCTTTATGAGACCCTCAAGGTCTGTAACACCAGGATAGTAGAATATAGTAAGCCTGTCAATTTCTGTTTTTTTTAACCCCGACATGGGATATTTTATTTTTTATCCTTTTTTGCCTTTGCCTCCATCTCCTCTTCTGCCTCTTTTTCCATCTTTAAAAGCCTTGTATAATAGTCCGGGATCTCCTCAAGGTGGTCTGTGGCTATCTCAAGGGCAGTCATCTTGTCCTTTGCATGTTCAAGCTCCACATCAATTCCCATTAAGAGCTGCTGGAGGTCATATTTGGTTATGGGCTTTCCATCTGCCCTGCCGCCTTTAAGCCTTTCTTTAAAATTCTTAATATCTATGTTGTATTGTTTTTTTATAGCCTTCCTGTATTCCTCAAATTTTACTGGGTCTTCTTTGTCTGCTGAGACATGGGAAGTAATAAAAAATATAGTGGTCATGGCCAATACACATAAGATAAGAATTTTTTTCACGATAAATACCTCCTTTTTTACTCAAATACTTAGACCTTAGGGTCTGTTCATGGCTCTATGTTTAGGGTTCAAGACCCATCTTTTAAACCAGCTATCTCACCCTTACAACACTCTCTGATATCCAGCCCTCCTTGCCACCGTAAAGGGGAAATTTATACCATTTATTGCCTTTGCTGTCATGCCTTTCCTCTATAATCTTTATTATCTCCCCTTCAAAGATTACACCAATCCTCGCTGCATTTATATCAGGCGCGCCCCTGATATTTGCCCCCTGTGCAATAACAACCACCTCTTTTTGAGGCTCAGGCCTTGTCTCGGTCTTTGTCTCCTCTTGTTTCTGCGGCTTTGCCACAGGTTCCTGTTGCAATTCAGCTACTTTTTTTGGCAATTCTGTATTTGCTGCAATCGCAGGTGTTTCTTTTTTAATGTTCAGACCAAAGAAATAGTGGTAGCCTGCTGCCCCGGCTATTATGAGGAAGACGCAGAGCAAGACAAGAAAAAACGGCCTTACCTGAGTTGCTATTTCCCTGCTGAAGACTGTTGATTTTATCTCCCCCAATGAACTATGTTTATATTTTGAGTATTCTTTTTTTTCAGCGATCTTAGCCTCTTGGGGGCCGGTTTTTCTGGCATCTTCTGTCTTTATGTAAGGAAGACTTTCGCCCCCCCCTGACATGACATTTATTGCCTTTGCTGTCTCTTTAAAGCCTATCATACCTGCATGGTCTGTATATCCAATCAGGAGGGACAAGTCAGCAAGGGCAATTATTGTCCTTGGAGAACCCTTTGCAAATCTGTGGATCATCTCAAAGGCATCTTCTGAAAAGATACGCCTATCTCCCTTTAGACCTGCCTTTTTGAGTCTGAATTTTATCATCTCTTTTGTCTCATCCAGCTTTAAAGGAACTAAATAATAGCGGACAGGCAGCCTCTGCCAGAATTCAGGCAGTCTTTTTATCTCCTCCCAGAGAGGTTTCTGGCCAGAGAGTATAAATGTATGCAGATATTCGTTTTCATAATTCAGGTTTATAAGCACCCTCAACTCCTGTAGGACATCATGGCTTCCACAGAGCATCTGCCCTTCATCTACAATGATTATGGCCTTGCCACCCTGTTTTTTGACCTCGATTAAGGCGTCCTTGAGCATGATAATATTTTTCAGTTTATCATTATGAGGCGTAAATCCTGATATGGAACTGGCAATAAATGATATCATCTGAGGTGGGTCTAATGTTGGGTGGTCTACAAGGGCGTATTTGAACGATTGACCGTATTGATCCTTCATCTCCTCGATGAGCTTGAGTAGCATCGTTGTCTTTCCAAGCCCTGCATCTTCAGATACTACAAGAACGCCGCCCTTGTTGGTGTTGACGGCATATTTAAGCCTTTCAAGACACTCATAATACTGGCCTGCCATATACATCATCCGGCTGTCAGGGGCCATCAAAAATGGATGGGTTTCCAATCCCCAGTATTCTATATATGCATCTATCATGGCCTGCACTGTCTGCATGGTGTGTACCCTATCCTTATGGCATCTACCCTGCTTTTAAAGGTTATCCTGTTCTTATCAGAGATTTTTTTTACGAGGGGACATGAAGGCCTGTGTAATATATAGGTCCTTTTATTACCTATATATAAGGTTTCTGTATCTTTTTTCTTTTCCTGCCACAGACCCCTTTCTTCGTCCATTGCCTTTTGCTGGTAAGTGAGTAACAAATCCTTGTATTTGAGGTTAGGGGGCTTGATAAATGCCCTGGCATAGCCAAGCCTTACCAGTTCACCATTGACAAATGTCTTTTTTACAAACACATATGCAAGGAGCCTGCCATACTGGTCTTTTCTTTCTACATCGAATTCAAGGGTAACCTTTTTCAGAAAGACGAGTCTTTTGTTAAATCGTGCTGCCTCTTTTGCATAAAACTCAGGACCAGAGGTTTTTGTATGCAGTTCCGGTGCATCTACACCAATGTATCTAACAATCTCTCCTGTATCCAATTGGATTGTATCCCCATCTATTACCTTTGTTACAGTATATTCCTTATTTTCCTTACCAAAACAAGGGGATATGAATAGTACTGCAAAAACCAGAAATAAAAATAAAACCCTCTTCATAGAGCCAATTCTTACAGGATTATCTATCTATGTCAACTGTTTAATAAAAAATTCTTGCTTTATTCCATTTCCACCAGAAGGGCGTCGCCTTTTACAACCCAGTTTGAGCACCCCATTGCCGCAGGGAGAATAAATATTCCAAGGGGTATATCATACCACTGTTCCTGGATAAATATATTCTCTGCTGCATTGGCGTTCATCTGTTTAAGCTGGGCCTGGATAGATGGTATAAGTAGTTCTTTTGTTATAGTCTCGCCTTTATAGAATCCGCAACCACCTGGTTCAATGTAAAATGAATCCAATTTTTTAACCTTGCCCTTCTGGGCTGCCTCAACTACCTGTTGCTGTGTAAATTTGTCTGAATAGAAACCGTTTTGTGTTGCTGGACCACATGCTGAAATCGTAAATACAATAAGACAAATAATTACTGCATACTTAAGCATAGATAACCCTCCTTGAAAGTTTTAAACATATAATGAAGATAAATTACATCATGTTGAAAGGAGAAATCAACAGAATTACCTAAATATAGATTAGAGACTAAATGTTGACCAAAGACTTTCAGCCTTTTTACTATAAAATCAAAAACTTCTGAAACAGGATAAATTGATTGTCGATTTACAATTTCCGATGTTCGATTGTTAAAGGGGATGTACCCCAGAATATAAGACCAACAGGTCTTAATCGTAATTGTCTTTTCGGCCTTAAGGCGTAGGAGTCTATCCATGGAGATAAAAAAAGGTGGAGGTATCAAATACACTCCACCTTATGATTAATATGGAACTTTTCTTGTTTATTTCTTTACAGGCTCAAAGGCGAAAAATACCCTCTCAGCCATTATTGTACCTGCCTTACCTTTTTCAATGGGGAAGGCCGGGACAGGAAATACAGCAAGCTGTACCTCATCTCCCTGTTTTAAGACGCCGGCAGGGCAGTTTACTATCCTGCTCAATACCCTTCTCACAGGGTCGACACCCAGGTCAATAACTGCATGGATAAGGGGTGATTCAAATCCAAGGGGCACGCCCTTTACCTCTTCTGAAAAGACAATAATCTTTCCTTTTGTAGGTAAATCAATATATTCAAGGTTCTCTGAATAGCACTCAGGGCATATAACCCTGGGCGGATATGCCACAAAGCCACAGTCTTTGCATTTAGTTGTGGTGAATCTGCCCTGTTTTAAGTTTTCATAAAAGGGCCATATCCTGTTGAACTCTTTTGATTCTAATGGCCACATATCCATTGTAACCGGATATAAATCTTCAAGTATAGGTATTCCTACTACAGCCATATTTTCCTCCTTATTTTACTGGTTCTCTACCATAGATCAAGATGGTATGCTCTGCATTGGCGCCGCTTAAGTTATGGGTAAGCCCTATATCAGCATCTTTTACCTGATGGCGTGCTCTTCCCTGAAGCTGCTTCATAATCTCGATTGCCTGCCTTATACCTGTGGCACCAAAGGGGTGACCAACAGCAAGCAGACCACCGTCTGTATTAACCGGGACCTTACCACCTATCTCTATCTGTTTTGAACCACAGAATTCTCCACCTTCACCTTTCTTGCAGAAGCCAAGCTCCTCAACCTCTATGACCTCTGAGATGGAGAAGCAGTCATGGGTCTGGGCTACTTTAACATCATTTGGTGTGACCTTTGCCCTTTCATATGCCTTCTGTGCGGCAATGCGTGTATGTTTCCAGTCGGCAAGATGGGCACCGGGGAAATTGGCGGATACGCTGTTTAAGCATACCTGTGCTGTTCCTCTTATGTAGACAAGGGGTCTGTCTGTGAATTTCTTTGCTATCTCATCGGTTGTGATGATGCATGCTGCTGCACCGTCTGTAATAGGACAGCAGTCATAGAGTGTCAGAGGCGGGACAACAATAGGTGCGCTCATGGCCTCTTCAAGGGTTAGTTTTTTCTGCATCTGTGCCACAGGGTTGTCTGCAGCATAGTTGTAGTTGGCAACTGATACTGCTGCAAGCTGCTCTTTCTTTGTCCCGTAGTGCATCATATGTTCCTGGGCAGTAAGTGCAAAAAATGGTGGGGGCAGACCCATTCCCTGGGCGCCATCCCAGTCGTGGTCAACGGATGCAAGTTCGCTGTAGAATACCTCCCATTTCTGTGGGGTATAGAGTTTTTCACCACCGGCAACCATGACGATATCTGCTGCACCTGCCTCAACAAGCCCTTTTGCAAGGATGATACCTGTTGAACCGCCAGCACATAGTGTATCGCATCTTGTGCAGATAGAGGTGGGTTTGAGGCCACATCTCTCAGCTACAACCGGTGCTGTGTTTACCTGGAAAGAACATCTTCCTGCATAAGATGTTGCCACAATTAGACCGTCTATGTCTTTTGGTTTTAATGTGGGGATATCATCAAGACAAGCCTTTGCCGCCTCCTGAAAGAGGTCAACGATATGTGCCTCTCTCACGCCCCATTTGCATTGGCCACCAGCCAATATAACTGCTTTTCGAGCCATACATTCCTCCTTATAGTTGTTAATTACAGCTTTCAGCTATTTTAAAGCCTGTTTCCAAACAGACATCATATTCTATTTGCCTTTATAAACTGGTTTTCTCTTTTCAACAAAGGCATTTATACCTTCCCTTCCATCTTCGGAGGTAAAGGCTATGGAGAAACAGTCCATCTCCAGTGTCAGGCCTGATGCAAGGTCCATATTGAGACCATTGTCTACGCATCTCTTTATAAGGCCAAGGGCTGCCCTTGGTTTTGATGCGAGTTTTTTTGCCATCGCCATGGCCTCTTCCATTAATTTATCCTTGGGGACAACCTTGTTGACCAGCCCTATCCTGTAAGCCTCTGCTGCATTTATATTATCGCCTGTAAAAAGCATCTCTTTTGCCTTTGTGACACCAACAAGTCTCGGTAGTCTCTGTGTTGCCCCCGAGCCAGGCATAATGCCCAGATTTATCTCCGGTAGTCCTATTATAGTATCCTCAGATGCTATCCTCATATCGCAACACAAGGCAACCTCACAGCCGCCACCAAGGGCAAGGCCAAACATGGCAGCAATGGTAGGCTTTTCAATGCCGGTAAGCTTATCAAAAGTTCTCCTTGGCGCAGTCCAAAGGAAATCAAGGGTCTCAACAGCAGATTTTCCCATGACATCTTTTACATCAAGACCTGCTGCAAAGGCCTTTTCACCGTTTCCTGTTATTATAATTGCACCCACCTCTTCATCCTTTTCAAATTCACATATAGCATCATAGAGTTCAAGGTAGGATTTGACGCTCAATGGATTTACCGGCGGTCTGTTGAGTTTGATTATGCCAACAGGTGCCTGTTTTTCTAATATTAAAGTCTCGTAGCCCATTCGAGCCTCCTAAAATCTTTATTTATTTGCTGTAGTCATACCAGCCTCTGCCTGACTTTCTTCCGAGGATCCCAGCCTTGACGAGGTTTTTCAGTGTAAGAGGTGGATCCCATTTTAGTTCCTTTGGAAGATTGTCATAGAAATACTGCTGGACATGGAGGTTGATATCGAGGCCGGTAAGATCCATAAGTTCAAAGGGACCCATAGGATAGTTGAGGCCAAGCTTTGCAGCCTTGTCTATGTCCTCTTTGGATGCAATACCCTGCTCATAGAGTTTGATTGCCTCGATGAAATGGGGAACCATAAGCCTGTTTACGAGAAAACCAGGGATATCAACCCTGACCTCAACAGGCTCTTTGCCGAATTTCCTGCTTAAATCCATGGTTACTGCAACGGTTTCATCACTTGTCTGCATGCCCCTTATAACCTCTACGAGTTTCATTAGAGGAACAGGGTTGAAGAAATGCATACCCACAACCTTATCCGGTCTCTTTGTTGCAGTTGCTATCTCTGTTAGGGACATGGAGGAAGTATTAGATGAAAGTATGACATCCTTTCTTGTTATCTCATCGAGCTCTGCAAAGACCTTTTTCTTCACATCCATAACCTCGACAACAACCTCAACGATAAAATCTGCATCCTTCATTGCACCCATATCAGTTGTGCCTTTAATTCTACCCATAATGGCACTCTTCTGATCTGCTGTCATCTTGCCTTTTTCAACGGTCTTGGATAGAAATTTATCGATATTTTTTAAACCACCCTCTACAAACCTATCTTCAATATCCCTCATAATAACATTATAGCCTGCCATTGCTGCTACCTGGGCAATACCGTTACCCATAACACCGGCGCCTAATACCCCGACTGTCTTTATTTCCATATCATCCCTCCTGATTTAATTAATTAAATTTTTCACATGTAGGCTATATATAACAATTATTATCTATGGTATGTCAACAATTTTATTAAATTTTTAAACAGAATATATTGGATGTGTTTTTACGATAACACATGGTGATTATAGAATAAAGGCTATGGGCTATGGGCTAAAGGCTATAGGCTATAGGCTAAAGGCATGTTTAAGGTCTTTCGTGTCTTCCAGGGTAAGACTGGCTTAGTTCGTATATAAACCAAAAAAATCAGATAGACCAAATAACGAGATAGACTATCCATAGGATTTCATGGATGTATCAACAATGCAGCCTATAGACTGGATACAAAGCACTATATGCTTTTTTAATCCCTATTTAACAAAAAGATAATTTTTATAACCCAACAAACCCAACAAACTCAATAAACTCAATAAACCCAACAAACTCAATAAACTCAATAAACTCAATAACCCACAAAAGGGTCTCAAGGATGTGCCACAGAGTAAAATTCAAACTGATGCCAGTCTCTCGGCAAGGTGAGCTACCCTTGTCCTGAGATTTATGAGATATGCCTTTTCAGGCTGTTTTGGCCCTGGGTTTGTATCATACTCCTTTGACTTTACAATCTCCACCACTCGGTCTACAGAGCCCCCTTCGGCCTTGAGATATCTTACAACATCATCCCTGAAACGCTCTGCAGAATCTATGGATTGAGAAAGGTGCCTTCTCACATCAGCCTCTGTAAACACAAAGTGATGGCCCTGACATAAGATGTCGATGTCAAGCCCTGAAAGGCGTTTTAGGGATGCCAGATATTTATCATAATCCACGAGAAACTCTGTAATAATCTCCCCTGTCTGGCTTCTACATCCAGTTGATTCTGTTGCAATAAGTATTTTCTTTTCAGGTATATAATAGCTCAGCATATCCCTTGTGTGGCCAGGGGTCTCATACACCTGGACACTTATCCCGTTACATATATGAATCTTATCCATGTCCTTCAATGTAAGATCCACATCAAAGGCCTGGAAATCATCTTCAAGGAGCATCTCTTTTTCCACAGATTCCATTTCTGATATAATACCCAAGGCATTTTTACTCAAAGATTTCATAAGATTGATGGCATTGGGACGTCTTATAATCTCTGCTGCCCTCTGTGAGGCTGCAACCTTAATCCCGGGAAATACCTTCTGTAGATATGATGTGGCACCGCAGTGGTCATAATGGACATGGGTTATAAAAAGATGGGATGGTTTTTTATTTTCTATCACATCCTTTATATCCCTTTCATATATTTTTGCCATGCAGTGAAAGCCTGACTCAAAGATTACAGGTATATCTCCATCCACAAGATATGAGGGAGACCATGCAAAACCAGTGACATATAGACTGTTTTTTACTAATCCCTTTCCACCATAAATCATAAGATACCTTAATCATCAATTATATCCAAGCCTGTTTTGCACTGCAAGGGTTTTCTTTTTAAGGTGCTCCATACGCTTAATTTTAATCCTCATTTTTATAAAAATAAGCTTGACATAAAAAACTGCCTTTTGTTATTATTAGTTGTTTTAGTTTGTTAATTGTTTCACATTCTTTTCGAAAGGAGAGTAAGATATGGATTTTAAGATTTCTGATGAATTAGAATCAATGCGTAAAATGGCTTATGAGTTCGCCATTAAGAACATTAAGCCGACTATGGAAGAGGATGAGAAGGAGCACAAGTTTCGTCCAGAGATAATGAAGAAGATGGGTGATCAGGGTATGTTTGCATGTCTTGCACCGGAGAAGTTCGGTGGTCTTGAATTACCAGAGGGACACATGGCAGCAACACTTATGGCAATGGAAGTTGCCCGTGTCAGCCCATCATGGGCCCTTCCCTTTAACCTCCAGATGAACGGCCCTCAGAATGTCCTTTTAAAATTTGGGACAGAGGAACAGAAAGAAAAATATCTCCCTGGACTTATTGCTGGAACCAGCGGTGGCTGTTTTGCCATTACAGAGCCCAACTCCGGTTCTGACGTAGCAAGCATGAAGACAACGGCCGTAGAGGTGGATGACGGCTATATTCTGAACGGTACAAAGACATGGATTTCAGGCGTTCCATATGTGGATGTAGGTATCGTATATGCAATGACAGATAAGGCTGCAAAACATAAAGGCATGTCAGCCTTTGTAGTGGATTTCAAAACCCCCGGTATCACACAGAGGGCAATCCATACAAAACTCGGCCTTTTCTGTGCACCAACTGGCGAGATATTCTTTGAAGAGGTAAAGATACCTAAGAGTGCACTTATCGGTAAACCAGGTCAGGGATTTGCCATATGTATGACCATGCTTAACTTCACAAGATTAAGCTCCGCAGCAAGGGCTGTCGGTGTTGCTCAGAGCTGTATTGAAGAGGCATGCAAATACGCCAATGAAAGAGAACAGTTTGGTCAGCCAATAGGGCAGTTCCAGATGATACAGGAACAGATTGGTAGGATGTCTGTTGAACATGAGGCAGCAAAACTCCTTGTTTTAAAAGCAGCATGGCAGAAGGATCAGGGAATGAACAATACCCTTGAGACATCTATGGCTAAATACTATGCCGCTGAATCTGCCAATTTCTGTGCCTCTGAGGCAGTGAAGATATTCGGTTCCTATGGTTTCTCATCTGAGTATCCAGTTGAGAGATTCTTGAGGGATGCAAAATCATATCAGATAGTAGAGGGCACATCCAATATACAGAAGATGATTATTGCCCAGTTTGCCCTGGGTTATAGGAAAGCATAATAGAAATTTTTTAAGGAGGGAAAGATGGCTACAGAAGTGACAGTTCCAATGGTAGGTAAAATAATAAACGTTCTGGTAAAGGTAGGGGATAAGGTAAGTGAGGATGATCAGATTGCTACACTTGAGGCAATGAAGATGGAGATGCCCATAGTTTCTCCTGTCAGCGGTGTTGTGAAAGAGATAAAGGTTGCTGCAGGCCAGGAAGTTGAGGCAGATGCTGTCCTCGCTGTCATTGAATAATAAAGGGGTGAAATCAAATGTTAGTTGCCGGTATAGATATAGGCTCTATAACAACAGA
>JAKPCK010000077.1 GCA_029553295.1 Deltaproteobacteria bacterium
GTTTTAACAATCGTAGTAGCCATCCTTATTGGCATTGTCTTCATGACACCTGCCTTTGCACAGGAAAAGGCAAAACCAGCAGCACCAGCACCTGAGAAGGCAGCACCAGCACCTGAGAAGGCAGCACCAGAGAAGAAAGAGGCAAAGAAGCCGGCAAAGAAACCAGCAAAGGCCAAAAAGGAAAAAGCAGCAAAACCAGCAGAAGAGAAACCAGCAGAACCAGCAAAGAAGTAGTCAAAACAACTCTTGAATAAAAAAGGGGACAATCTATGTCCCCTTTTTTATTCAAGATATCTGCAAAACACTGCAAGACCAATAAATCCATTTTGTTTACCTTGGATGAATCTCTATAACTGTTGAAGATACATCTATATATCCATAGGGGTCTGAGGGTTTGCCCCAGAGTAAGACCTTTTTCAGAGGTCTCATTTTCAACACGTATGAGACATAAGGGTCACTTGCCTTGGTACTACTCCATGTAAAAAAGGATGTATTATATATACAATGGGTCTGCCTCTATGCGGACACCTTCATAGCCATATATGGAAAGAAGAAGAGCTAAAAGACCATCTTCTTCGCCTTTTAAGATTATCCTCCATCTATGACCCTGTCTCTTTTCATAGATAGGACCTATCATCAAATGGGAAAAACCAGCCTCCTCTATTGTTTTTTTTATCTTCATAATGGTCTTCTCCCCTGCATCCTGGTTCTTTTTCTCCACCTCTAACATAAAGAGCCTTTTGAATGGCGGGAACTCTGCTGCCCGCCTCTTTTCAAGCTCATTATTATAAAATACGTCAAAATCCATAAAACCTGATATATTGAGCCCCCTTTTCATATCTGTAAAAAAATAAACCTTATCAGGGCATAGTGCATCGAAAAGGTTCATGAGTGTCTGGAATATCCTCTCCCCTGCCCTGTATCCCCCCATATTCAGAAGCTCCTCAAGGCCTATAATTATAAGGCTGTGGCATCTTATCCCGTAGAGCTTTGTCAGTGTCTGGGTCCCTACGATGATTCTTCGGCCTTCTTTTCTTTGACCTAAAAGGGTTTTTCTGGATTTTTTTATGTTTTCCGAAGTAATCCTCAATATCTCTCTGCTAGACTGTAGATTTGCTATGGCATCCTCAAGATACTCAGCCCCTATATTTAAAAACCTGATAGCATCCCCTTCACATACAGGGCATCTCTCATCATATTCGTCCTCTCTTTTACATGTGGGGCATATGGTTTTATTCTCCCTTTTTTTATAGCTTAAGATGCTACTGCATTTAGGGCAGGTAAAAAGGGTGTTGCAGTTCATGCACTGGATATGGGAGCTGTAGTGTCTCCTGGGGGTGTAGATTACTATATCGCCACCGTCTTCTTTTGCCCCGTTTATTATCTCTATTAATCCATCAGGTAGGGTGCCTGATGCGAATGCCCTCTTTTCCATCCTAATCTCGTTAATATCCCCGTTGAAAGATGGTCCTTTCCTTATGATACCCCATATGCCATCTCTTGCATAACCCATTGTCTCCACCTTTGGGGATGAGCTACCCATAACTACTGGGACACCCTCTATCTCCCCCCTCTTAGCTGCTACCTCCCATGCATTGAATCTAAACTCACTCTCATTTATGTAGCTTTCCTCCTCATGCCTTTCAACTATTATGAGGGATAGCCAGGATATGGGTAAGAATACACAGCTTCTATTCCCCAAGATAATATTACCCCTGCTATTTTTTGCCTTAAAGAATGCCTCCATCCGTGCCTTTGTCCTGATAGATGAACAATACCAAAATACCCTGTCTCCAAACCTCTCTTTCAGGAGGTTATAAAAGACATCACCCCATATCTCATAATCAGGCATAAGGATAAGGATATTGTTGTCCTCTGATATATGCCCCTCGAGTATTTCCATATAATACCCTATGCGCTCTTTCAGACCGCCGATGA
>JAKPCK010000083.1 GCA_029553295.1 Deltaproteobacteria bacterium
ATTACAAGGTGCATCCTATAAGCCTCCTTTGAAGCTACTAATATCTTTTTTAGCTCTTTTTTTATTGTTTAGACTCTTTGGCATTTCTACGGCTTTTCATCACCATCAATATTCAGATTAATAAATGGGTGAATTTTTTTAAAAAAATCCTTGACAAGATTTTTTTCAATTGTTAATTAAAAAATCATAATGTTCATCTGGCTTTTTCACAGGATAAGTGGCGTATCGCTCATCATCCTATTCGGTATAAAGATACTTACCAGTTTCTTTCTTTTTACAAAGGATAAAAAACCTGACTGGGCATTGAGTCTCCACAGACAGCCTGTAATAGATGTCCTCATACTCATACTCTTCACATTCCACAGTATATATGGGCTCAGGACAATAGCAATTGATATGGGATACAGAAAGGAAAAAAAGCTTTTCTGGCTATCAAATATTGTAGCAGGGGTCATCTCCCTAATACTGATTTATTTTTACTTTATTGTCTCTTAGCTATGCTTGAACATGATGTCATTATTGTGGGCGGGGGTCTTTCAGGTCTCCGTGCAGCAGTTGGTCTCTGTGAGAGGTATAATGTGGGCCTGCTCTCCAAGGTCCACCCCATCCGTTCCCATTCTATAGCAGCCCAGGGCGGTATAAATGCATCGCTGGCAAACCACCCGGATGCCAAGGATGACTCGTGGGAGAAACACACCTTCGATACCGTTAAAGGCAGCGACTATCTCGCAGACCAGAACGCAGTGGAGATCATGTGTAAACAGGCGCCCATTATAGTCTATGAGATGGAGCACTGGGGCTGTCCCTTCAGCAGGTTCCCTGACGGCTCTATTGCCCAGAGACCCTTCGGCGGTGCAGGCTATCCCAGGACATGTTACTCCGCTGATATTACAGGTCATGTGCTTTTAAATACCCTCTATGAGAGGGCTGTATCAAAGGGTGTGAAGGTCTACTCTGAATGGTATGTCATAGCCCTTGTCACAGACAATGGTCAGTGCCATGGCGTTATTGCCTTTGACCTCATAAACGGTGCTATTGTCCCCATGAAGTCAAAGGTCACACTATTTGCCACAGGCGGCTATGGCAGGGTCTACCAGTATTCTACAAATGCACTAATCAATACAGGCAGCGGCATCGGTATAGCCTATGCAGCCGGTGTCCCTACAAAGGACATGGAGTTTGTCCAGTTCCACCCCACAGGTCTTATAGGCACTAATATACTTATGACAGAGGCCTGCCGTGGTGAGGGTGGCTACCTCATCAACAACAAGAACGAGAGGTTCATGGAAAAGTATGCCCCCAAGGCAATGGAGCTTGCGCCGAGGGACATTGTCTCCAGGAGCATCCAGACAGAGATAGACGAAGGAAGGGGCTTTGAACACCCTCTCGGCAAATACATAAAACTCGACATAAGGCACCTGGGTGCCCAGAAGATACTGGAGAAACTCCCGGGCATAAGAAACATCTGTATAGATTTTCTCGGCATAGACCCCATATACGAACCCATACCTATTATGCCCTGCCAGCATTATTCTATGGGTGGTATAGATACCAATGAAAAGGCAGAGACAGAGATAAAGGGGTTCTATGCAGTCGGCGAGTGTGCATGCGTGAGTGTCCACGGTGCCAACAGGCTCGGAGGAAACTCCCTCCTGGATACCATAGTATTCGGCAAACTCTCATCCATAGCCATAGATGAATTCCTTAAGGGAAACAATGTCACCCCCCAGGAGAATCCCATCAAAAACAGACTCTCTGCCATGGAGGAAACCGTTAAGAGGATTGTCAATAATACTGGAGAGAGACCGTTTTCAATCCATGCAGACCTCAGTAAAAACATGAGTGCCAATGTGGGTATCTTCAGGAAAAAGGATGAACTGGAGACGGCCATCGAAAATATATTAAAGATTAAAGACAGATATAAGAATGTCCGTGTATCGTCATCTGACCCCCACATGAACTATGAGCTTTTAAATGCCATAGAACTTGGTTATATGATTGAGGTGGCCCATACAATAGCCATAGGTGCATACCTGAGGGAGGAGAGCCGTGGCTCCCATTCAAGAAGGGACTTCCCTGCAAGGGACGATGCAAACTGGCTCAAGCACACCATAGCAAGGCCTGGTGCAGACGGTAGCCCTGAGATATCCTTCAAGGATGTGATAATAACAAGATACCAGCCCATGGAGAGGAAGTATTGATAAAAGAGACAGCCTATACATTCAAGATACTTCGATATGATGCAAAGAAGCCTGATGAGGGTGCACGCTTTCAGTCATACCAGATAAGGGTCATCCCTGGGCTTACAATTCTGGCAGTCCTCATAAGGATAAGGGACGAGATAGACGGTACACTATCGTTCAGGTCTTCATGCCGCTCTGCAGTGTGCGGCTCCTGTGCCATGGTGATAAACGGCAAGATTGATTTAGCATGCAGGACACAGGTGGCATCCTTTGGCACAAACACCATCATCCTTGAGCCCCTACCCAATTTTGAGATTATAAAAGACCTCGTTGTGGATATGACACCTTTCTGGCAGATGTATGAAAAGGTAAGGCCTTATCTTATCAGAAAGACCCCTGACCCGGAAAAGGAGATAACCCAGAGCGAGGAGGAGAGAAAAAGGATAGACCAGTTTGTAAACTGTATCCTCTGCGCATCATGCTATGGTGCATGCCCTGTCCTTGCCAGAAACCCTGATTACATTGGCCCTGCTGCCATGGCAAAGCTCGAGAGGTTCGTCCTCGATTCAAGGGATGAAAGACCAGGGGATATCCTTGATGAGATTAACAACGAGAACGGTGTATGGGGTTGCGATACTGTATTCAGATGCATCGATGCCTGCCCAAAGGATGTGCGGCCTACAGATTCTATAGTCGGGTTGAGAAAGGCTATCTTAAAAAAGAAACTCTTTGGGAAATATAGATGAAGCTCAAGTTTTCACTCATATCGAGGAGACAGTTTTTAAATACCCTGTTCGGGGGGTGGCTTATAGCATTTCTGTCCGGGGGTTTCTATGCCCTTTTGAAATTTGCATTCCCTACCCTCGGAAAAGAGCCTGATTTTGTAGTCCTCAATGCCAAGGACTTCATTGATATACCCACCAATTCTGTAAAACCCTTTGCATGGGGGGGAAAACTGGGATTTATCTTTAAAAGACCGGATAACAAAACCGTGGCCTTAAAGGGTGTATGCACCCATATGGAGTGTAATATTGCATATAAGCCAGAGGATAAAAAATTCTACTGCCCCTGTCACAAGGGCTGGTTTGATATGGATGGAAAGGTCCTTGAGGGGCCTCCACCAAAACCTCTTGAGTTCTTTGAGATGACCCAGGAGGGTGAAAAACTCGTAGTTGCAAAGAAGGGGATAAAGGTTGAGCTGCCAAAGGCTTAAAAACTGGATTGAAGACAGATATGACCTGGACGGATTGAGGGGTTTTGCCAAACACAAACTTATACCTGTCCACAGATACGAGGTCCTCTATTATACAGGCGGCCTTGCCATGTTCCTTTTTATCATCCAGTTCATAACAGGGATGGTATTGAGCTTCTATTACATCCCCTATTTTGAACAGGCACATAAGAGCATTATAGAGATTGTTACCAAACTCAATATGGGCTGGTTCTTTCGCTCCCTCCACCACTGGGGTGCCCAGCTTTCAATAGGTGTGCTCTTTATCCATGTATTCAGCACACTACTTTTGAAATCCTACAGGAAACCCAGGGAACTCCTCTGGATTACAGGCTTTATACTCCTTGGTATATCCATATTCTTCGGTCTTAGCGGCTATTTCCTCCTGTGGGATGAACGTGCCTTTGCTGCCGTAAGGGTGGCAACAGGTGGTGCAGGTAACCTCCCTGTCATAGGCGGGTTTATCAAGTCCTTTTTAAGGGGCGGGATAGATGTCACTGGTGAAACCCTGACCCGTTTCTATGCATTCCATGTATCAGTCCTACCAATACTTACGCTTATCCTTATAGGCATCCACTTAGCCCTTGTCCAGTATCACGGGATGAGTGTCCCTGTATCAGAGGAAAAAAATGTAAAAAAATATGTGCCCTTCTTCCCGAATGTCCTGTATAAGGATTTTATAATATGGCTTGTTGCCCTTGGTGTGGTTGTAACATTGTCTGTACTTATGCCCCCAGAGATAGGGAAAAAGGCAGACCCCCTTGCCGCGCCCCCGGAAAACATAAAACCAGAGTGGTATTTCCTGTTCCTTTTCCAGACACTCAAGCTCTTCCCAGGGGATCTAATGGGTCTGAACGGGGAGATGATAGCCATTATCCTCATATCCTTGGGTATACTATTTTTCTTCCTCATCCCGTTTTTTGACAGGAAATCAGCAAGGGGTGAAAGAAGCCCCGTATTCACCTGGATAGGTATAATATATACTGCATATTTTATCGTCATGACCATTATAGGGTTTTTGACTTAAGGAGAAAGATGACCATGTTGAGGTCCAAGACTATCTATAAAAATATCCTACAATGCCTCTGCTGTTCTTATAAATCCATAAAAACCCTTATATTTTCTCTCATCATGTTGTCCCTGGGTGCTATCCCCCTTTTAGCGCAGGAGAAGAATATAGAGGTCTTTCCCTCTGCACCCTATGACAGGTTCATCATATATCAGGCCCTTGTCCTATTCTGGATAGGAATAATAGGGCTTATTGTCATCATCAGGATGAAGCTCAGAGAGATAGAGCGCATCCAGGATATGGGCATAGATAAAGAAGAAAAAGACATCCCTTTTCTTGACTAAATAGGCCCAATCTATTATTATCTTCAAAAAATGCATCCCTCCATCTTAAGAAATACTCTGATTTCCCAGGCAGGCATAGAAAGGCTTTTGTCTCTGCCCGAACAGATGGATGCCTGTTCATCCATATATGAGCTACTCCAGCTCTTTGAGGACAAGAAAAAGTTTGCCAGCGAGATACATACAGAGATACACCTTGTAAAGCCCGTACTCAAGGCCCTGGGTTTTTTCTATGAGTCCAAGCCTGCATTCTTTGAGGAGGGTGTCAAGCCACCGGATATTGCCCTCTTTCAGACAGAGGATGCAAGGATTGCTGCATCTAAGCTCTGGGGGACAGAGGACTACTACAGCAATACCCTGGGGATTGTCCTTGTAAAAAGATACGGGAGGACCCTTAAAAAGGGTATAAGTGGATTCTATCTTGAGTTTGAAAACAGGCTACCCCTGTATCAGCTCCTCTATATAATGAAAAAGACAAGGACCCCGTGGGGTATCCTCACCAATGGAAGAAACTGGATACTCGTTAAAAGGCCTGTGGATTTTGAGACAAGGCTTATAGAGATGGATATAGAATACCCGTCTGTGTCCCCTGATTTTAAGCCAATCCACCTCTTCTATCACCTATTCTCCCCGGAAGGCATTTTAAAGACCATACCGGAGATGCTGGAACAGGAGAGGGAGAGGCTCCTGGGCCTCTTAAAGATAAAGAAAGACGCCCTTATAAAGGGCATAAAGGGCAAGGAGAAGAAGACAGATGTATACCCTGTCCTGTACGATACCTACCATGAGATATTCCAGGACGGCAATCTCCCTGAGACAGAGGTATTTCTAAAGGAAAAGGATATAAGGCTGGATTTAAAGACCCCAGTAGCCACAGATATCATAAACCCCTACAATGCACCCCATATATTTACCTTTATGTTCTCATTAAAGGGCAGGCAGACCGGGATAGATGTCCAGGCTGTCCTGGATAACCTATTTGTGGGAAAGAGATACACAAAGGATGCTGTTTTGAACCTCAAGGTCCTCGATATGACACCCAGTTTCGGCTCCATCACCTCATGCATAATAGAGGGGCTTGCCTATATGTCCTTTGTCCTCCCCTATGCCGAGAAAAATACCTATGCTGCCCAGTGGGAGGATGAGGAGAGCCTTAAAAGACATATACTCGAGGCTGTTGTCTACGGTGTAGAGAGGTCCCATATTGCCTATGATATATTCCAGGATGCCATGCTCAGGAGGTTCGGATTCAAATCAAGACATTTCAAGCTGGGCAACCCCTTGATAGGCATGTCTATCAAGGACATGACAAATCATATAGACACAAAAAACCAGATGGGGCTCTTCAATAAGAACCCCATGGAGATACTCCTGGAGTTGAAGGATATGTTCAGGAGATATTTTTCTCTCTCCGAGAGGATAAAAGAGGATATGGAGGAGAGAAACAGCCTCGAGATAAGGCTCAACAGATACAGGGATAGGATAAAGGACACCATGGATGTTATTACATCCACATATTTTATAAAAGGCATCGATAAGAAAAAGACCCAGGGCCTCCTCTCCAACCTGGACAGTGATGAGTCATTCTGGACAGCCATAAGGAAAAATACATGGTTTATGGAGGCAAAAGAGACAGCGAGGAGGAACGGGTTTTTTCACTTTGAGATAGAGTTCCCCTTTCTCCTAAACGATGCCTTTGACCTCATTTTTGTCCAGCCATCCCTCACATACCTCTGGGAAAAGGAGTTCCCTGTCCTTGAGCTTACCAAGGCATACATAAAGAGGGGGTCATCCTATCTCAAGGACAACGGGAGATTTGTAATCATAGCCACCGGCTTCGAGGATAGTCTTTTGGCAGAGATAGAGAATTCAAAAAAATATAGGGCAACAAGTATAGGTGACCTCATCATCCTCAGCAAGAAGCAGATGGATTAAAGCCCTATCTCCATCCCATCCTCAGCCAAGAGATATGGCTCGTGGAGCACACCCTTAAAATCATCCCAGTCAGGGTAGAGATGGCTCAGTATCACCCTCTTTGGTCTTGCCCCTTCTATTATCCTTGCAAGATTTGCAAGGTTTAAATGCCCCTTTACCTTGCGCTCCGGGAAAGAACACTCTGTTATCATGAGGTCTACCCCTTTTGCGAGCTCTATCAGTCTTTTTGAATACGATGTATCCCCTGAAAATACCACGCTTTTACCGGCATCAATCCTGACGGCTATACTCTCCCTGTTGTGGTTTACAGACCTTGCTGTTATAGTGATGTCATTTAGCTCAAAAGGGTGCATTGACATGACCTTGATACATAGTTCATAGTAGTTGGGCATAATCCATGGGTAAATCTTTGATAACCCCTTAAAAAACCTCCTGAAACCAGGCCCCCCTATGATAGTTAAAGGTTTCTGTCTTGGTTTAATGCCGTAATTACAGGCAAAAAGAAATGTGGACAGGTCAGCTGTGTGGTCCACATGGAAGTGGGTGATTATTATAAGGTCTATATCTTCTACAGTGTAGCCAAATTCAAGGAGCCTCCTCACCACAGAAGGGCCTGCATCTATGAGTATCCTGTAATCCCCTATTGTTACGAGATAAGAGGAGGATAGCCTCTTTAAGGATGGGATGGATGTGCCTGTACCAAGGATTTTGATATTCATCTCTTATTGAGATACCAATCCACTGTCTCAGATAGACCCATCTCAACAGTGTATCCTGCCTCCCAGCCAAGCTCTATCTTTGCCTTGCCTGGATTCAATGTGCTCACCTTTATATCCCCCGGCCTTGCCATATCCCTTTTTGGCTCATCAAAGGCCTGGGGGATACCCACACCCTTGGACCTCAAGGTCTTCAGTACCAGTCTATACAGTTCAAGCGTGGTCGTGCCCTTACCTGTCCCTATATTGAATATACCCACTGTATCCTTTTCTGTGGCCAGGATGTTTGCCATGGCAATATCTTTTACATAGCAGTAATCACGTATCATCCCCTGGGGTTCACCGGGGAAGTGGTTCAGTGTTGGGAGCACGCCATCTAAGAGTTTTTCAGTAAATATGGCCACAACACCTGCCTCTCCGTGGGGTATCTGCCTTGGCCCATAGACATTGCTGTATCTAAGTATTGTATATCTGAGACCGTATTGACCGTAAAAAAACCTTATATACTTCTCGCTGGACAGTTTTGCTATGGCATAGGGGGATGCAGGCTCAGGGACATAGTCCTCCCCTGTGGGGACCACATCTGCATCTCCGTAGATAGCACCACCTGTGGAGGAGAATATAAACTTTTTCACGTTGTATTTATTGCAGAGAAGAAGTAGCCTTATTATGCCCTTTATGTTTACCTCTGCATCGAAAAGGGGATCCTGGACAGACAAAGGCACGGATATCTGGGCTGCATGGTGGTTTACAATATCAGGCCTCTCCTTTTTAAAGACCTCCTCTATGCCATCTTTACAGATGTCTTCCACATAGAGCCTTGCCTTTTCGTTTTTATTCTCTTGCTTACCTGTTGAAAGATTGTCTATAATGGCCACATCGTAGCCTTTTTCTATATAGGCATCCACAACATTAGAACCGATAAAACCGCAACCTCCTGTAACAAGAACCCTCATCATAGCCTCCAAGAAAAATATAACTAATTACTGTAGACTACAGATTTTTTAAAAAAAGCTCAAAGGGCATATATATTTACAGCTCTATGACCTTTGCCTCTATCATACCGTCTATCTTGAGTATCTCGCTTAAGACCTCCTCGCCTATGGGGTCATCCACAGAGACAAAGGCAACCTCCTCGCCTGTGTGCTGCCTTGATACGCTGAAGCCTGATATATTTATCCTGTGATTTCCAAGTATTGTCCCCACCTTGCCTATTATACCGGGCCTGTCGAATATCCTGAAGTGGAGGAATGTACCCTCCGGTATAACATCAAGGTGGAACCTGTCGAGGAGCACAATCCTCCCCAGCTTGTCTGAAAAAACAGTCCCTGCTATGGAGAGCTCCTCCTTGTCTGTCTTCAGGATAAAGAGTATCAAGTCGTTGAATTTGTCATACTGGTATGTCTTTGTCTCCTCCACGGTGATACCCCTGTCTTTGGCAAGATAAGGGGCATTGATGTATGTGACAGACTCCTGTATATAGACACCCAGAAAGCCCTTAAGGCCTGCAATGGTAAAGGGTTGATAGCTGAAGGGGACGTCAAATTTCCTCTCACAGAGGTCCTCCTCAAAGTTCTTCCCTATCATGACAATCTTTATGGCCTCTGGCCTGCCCTTTGCAATCTGTGCAGCAAGCTTGCCTATCTTCTCTGTAAGGCTGAAATAAAGCTGGAGGTTCTCGGTGAGCTGGGATTTCATGAATGGGATATTAACTGCATTCTGGTATGGCCTCCCGTGCAGGGCATTTACAACCTGTTCAGCAATAATACGGGCAACTGCCTCCTGACCCTCCATTGTATTGGCACCTATGTGGGGTGTGGCAAATACATTCTCAAGCCCAAGGAGCTTACTGCTCTTCGGGGGCTCCTCCTCAAAGACATCAACCCCTGCGGCAAAGACCTTACCGCTTTTTAATGCCTCATAGAGGTCGTTTTCATTTACTATACCGCCCCTGGCACAGTTGACAAAGATGACATTATCCTTCATAAGGCCTATCTCTCTTGCTGTTATCATGTTTTTTGTGGCAGCGGTTAAGGGTGTATGGAATGTAATTATATCCACCTCTTTTAAGAGGTCTTCAAGCCTGTCATATAATTTGACGCCTAAGGAATCTGCCTTACTCTTTTTTATATAGGGGTCATAGGCAATTACCTTCATGCCAAAGCTCTTTGCCCTGATGGCCACATTGCTACCTATCCTGCCAAGCCCCACAATACCCAGGACCTTGTTGTTGAGCTCTATACCCATGAACCTCTTCCTGTCCCACTTGCCGCTCTTGAGGGAGTCGTTTGCCAGGGGGATCTTTCTTGCAGCAGCAAGCATAATACCCATTGTAAGCTCTGTTGCCGCCAGCGTATTGCCTGTAGGGGCATTCATAACAATAATGCCCTTTTTACTGGCTGCCTCTATGTCAATATTGTCCACGCCTACACCTGCCCTGCCTATAATCTTGAGTCTCCCGGGGTTTTCCAGCAGGTCCTCTGTTATGGTTGTCCCGCTTCTCGTTATTATGGCATCGTAGTTGCCTATAATGTTTTTCAACTCATCCTTTTTGATGCCAGCCCTGATATCGATCTCTATGTCCCTGCTCCTTGATAAGACCTCTATCCCATCTTCGGATAGGTTATCTGTTATAAGAACACGATACTGTTTCATAATACCACCTTAAAGATATTTTTCATCCCGATTTAGCGGGAGTGTATTTTACAGATACATACTAAAACTGTAGACTAAAGACTACAGATAAAATCATAAAAAATCAACTGGTTCTTCCCCACCTCCTGTGGACCCAGAACCACTCATCCGGTGCCTCAAGTATTATGGATTCGAGAAAACTGTTTATCTTTCTTAGATTAACCTCCACAAGCTCGTCTATGTTACCCTTTCTTTCTATGTCTATGGGGCTTGTGCATACGACCCTGTATCTCAGAAAACCCTCCCGGACAAGATAGACAGGGATAACAGGTGCCCCTGTCTTCATGGCCACTACAGCAACCCCCCTGTTTGTTGGCACCTTCTCACCAAAGAATTCCACATATACACCCCTTGAGCGCTTCTCCCTCTGGTCTGCCAGGACAGCCACAATCCTGTTCTCCTTGAGGTGTCTCATTATATCCCTGCCTGTGCCCTCATTGGGTATAATCCTAAGGCCCGATGATGACCTTATCCTGTTGAGAAAATTATTAAGGTTTATGTGTCTTTTTAAGGGTCTGGCAAGGACAACAACATCATGACCCAGAAGCACAGATGCAATCCCCATTATCTCCCAGTTGGAATAGTGGAATATTACAGCGATGATGCCCCTGCCCTTCTTGAGGGCACTATCTATATAACCCCTGTTTTCAATGGAGAACCTCTCTCTGTATCTGTCCTTTTTTATGTAAGGGACAAGGAGCATCTCGACAAAATTAATGCCGAATTTTTCAAAACAACTCCTTGCTATCCTTTCTATGTCCTTTTTATCTCTGTCCTTGAAGACCTTTTTGAGGTTGGAGACTGCCACAAGTCTCCTCTTTTTTAATAGATGGTATGCCAGCCTGCCTAATAATACACCTACAGCCTTCTGAATATGCTCAGGCAGGATACGGAGGCACTGCTGGATTATCTTGATGATAAAGATGAGTATAAGGTCTAAGATCACCTGTTTTTATGGGCATCAAGAGGGACTGCCTCATCTATGAGCATGATAGGGATATCATCCTTTATGGGATACATAAGACTGCACCTATCACATATAAGGCCATCCTCATCTCTACTG
>JAKPCK010000084.1 GCA_029553295.1 Deltaproteobacteria bacterium
TAAAGACAGAACTGAAGATCAGACCGGTATTCCATCAAAAAGACATCTATTCTGAATCCCATATCTTTGGTGGTATTATGGCATATACAGTGGTGAATACAATAAGGCATAACCTTAAAGCCCATGGTATACATGACAGCTGGTCAAACATTGTAAGAACCATGTCCACCCAGAAGCTTGTAACCACCACCATGGAGACAAGAAAGGGAAAGACAGTATACCTGAAAAGGTTTACAAAACCTATCCAGAAAGTCCAGCAGATATACCATGTATTAGGCCTGGAAGACAGGGCCTTTTGGCAGAAAAAATCTGTGTTCACTAAAATGGAGAAGACTAATTCCCAACCCCCTGATACAGCTTAATTTTTTGGGCTAAAGATGCAAGTTGGGTTAAAGATTTTTGCAATAGGCCGTTGATGATTGGGAAAGGTTCGCGTTACGCTGTGTTATGGTGAAAATGTCTTATGCGCCGCAGCACATTATTTTCAATAAAAAGAAAGAGAAGCCTGTATCTTCATAAATACCAAAAAAGTTTACCGCCTACCAGGGCCCTCGAAGTGCCACTATTCAAATTTAAAACCATTTTCACTATACAGTTTAATGCATGCATTAACTACCTTTTCATCGTAGAGCTTGCCTTTGTTCTTCTCTATCTCATCAAGGGCAGCTTCAATTCCAAGGGCTGGTCTATATGGGCGGTGGGATGATATGGCTTCTACTACATCGGCAACAGCAAGGATTTTTGCCTCAGCGAGTATCTCATCGCCTTTTAGTCCCTTGGGATAACCAGAGCCGTCGAGTCTTTCATGATGCTGCATGACAATCTCGGCAATGGGATATGGTAGGTCAGCATCTTTTAGCATATCGTATCCTATCTCTGGATGCATTCTTATGAGGGTCATCTCGATTTCCGATAGGATGCCTGGCCTATTCAATATCTCAGCAGGCACAGATATCTTGCCTATATCATGAATTAAACCTGCCATTCTTATGCTCTCCACAGTGTCATTGGGTAGTCTAAGCTCCTGGGCTATGGTTCTTGCAAGGACAGAGACCCTTTTCTGATGACCTGATGTATAAGGGTCACGGACCTCTATAATCATGGATATAATCTGAATTGTCCCTATGAGGGATTTCCTCAACCTCTTCATTGCCTGTTCGAGGTTTTCCTGGGCTTTTATATGGTTTGTTATATCCTCAAAACTTACAATCTGTAGCCCTGATTCCAGTTGTACAGGGACAAAACTTATAATCTTTTCAGTCCCGTCTTTACATGAGACATTGAATGTCCTTGGTCTTTGCTCTCCAGTCTTTGCCTTTTCCATATCTCTAATCCAGGCCTCTATGACCATGTGCCTGTATTCAGGGTCAGGATATGCCTTTTTGAACCATGTCCTGCCATCAGGGAGGTCACTTAGGTCATAACCGAATATCTCTATAAATTTAGGGTTCACATAGAGAAATCTCCCTTCCTTATCAATAAGCGCCATGCCAAAGGGTGCGTTATCTATGAGCATTGAAAACTTTTCCTTTTCTTCTTTGAGCATCATTTCTGTATTTTTACGCTCTGTGATGTCCTCTACAAAACCGATAAAATTTATTATTTTTCCTGTCTCATCCCTTATAACCTTGGCATTTGTTGATGTCCATATAATGCTTCCATCTTTTTTATATACCCGTGCCTCAAAGCCCTTTACCTCCCCCTTTTCTTCTAATATGGCTCGGTATCTTTCCCTGTCCTCAGGGTTAACATATAATTGCTGGCCTATATTGGTTATGCCCTTTACCATCTCTTCAGGCGATGAAAAACCATGTATCCTTGCCATGGCAGGATTAACAGTTATAAAACGGCCTTCAGGAATTGTCTGGAAGATCCCTTCTATGGCATTTTCAAATATATTGCGGTATCTTGATTCACTCTCTGACAGGGCATCTTCTACTTTTTTATGTGCCCTTTTCGATTCTGCCTTCCTTAACCCCCTCTGTATTGAAGGCAAAAGGCGGGAGAGGTTGTTTTTCATAACACAGTCATGGGCACCTGATATTATTGCCTCGACTGCCAAATCCTCTCCTATAGCCCCTGAGACAATTATAAAGGGTATATCAAGACCCATCTCTCTGTATGTTTTAATGGCTGTAAGGCCATTGAAACCTGGGGGTTTATAATCTGATATTATTAAGTCCCATGTTTGGTTTTTAATGGCATCCATCATGGCAGTCTTTGTCTCCACACGTCTATATGTGAGGTCATAACCAGCACGTTCTATATGATGGGCTATAAGTACAGCATCATCATCAGAATCCTCTATGATTAAAACACGTAGGGGTATGGCCATCAGATGTCTCCTTTTATTTTATTGGTGAAAAGCCAGCACAGATACAAGGAAAATAGTTTTATATCCCATGAATTACCTCCTCAATAAAAATTAAGGTTTTTATCATTATTATTCTCATTTATCTCACTTTTCTAAAATTATTGAAATCCTCAATTAGCAAAAGTAAAATAAAACGTTGCGCCCTTTTTATGTTCAGCCTCTGCCCATATTCTCCCTCCGTACTTGCTGATAATGCGCTGAACAGTGGCGAGTCCAATCCCTGTGCCCTCGAATTACTCTGGTAAGTGCAATCTTTGGAAAGCGTTAAATAGCTTGTCGGCAAATTCCATCTCAAAACCTACGCCATTATCTGCCATTATCTTGGATATAGTATACCTTCTGTCTGTCTTCATTTACCATGACACCGAATTCTATATATGCATCCTTATTAAGTCTTGTAAATTTAAAGGCATTATTAAACAAATTCTCCATTCCCTGCTTACGCCTTTATACCAGTCTCTGAAGAAAAAATTTTTTCCTATAACCTCAGGCCTGAATAGATATATAGCCCATGCTGTGCCCTTTATATCTGTTATCGCCAGTGTGTTTATCTCGTCTGACCTCTTTACAAGTTCTATCAGATGTCTTTTGGCCTTCTGATGGTCCCTATTTTTGACAGCCTGTATCAAAAGGTGTCTGTCTGTATATGACTCCATGGTCTTTATAATTTTTTGAATATGACTGTCCAATAAAAGAGAGATAAGGTATGCCGTTGAATAGTCTTTTTTCAATAGATGCTCTTTGTCATGCTGGTAATGTCTGAAGCATATATAAAAGGATATTATGGATAAAAAAATAAAGAATGCGATACCTATAAGAACTATGCTTTTTTGTTTTAAAAACCATGGATACACCTGATGATTCTTCTCAAGCATATAAAAAGCCCCTCTTTATAAACCCATGGAGCATGGGCAATATCTCCATTTTAGCCCAACCATAAAAAAAGTCAATAAGGTTTTGATATTTGCTCATATGCTGTGTATTCTATGAGTTATTCTGGTGTCTTGCTTTTCTTTTTATATTCCCCGATGCAGGGCCATGGATTATTGCAATCTCTGTATTTGTCTGTACATGTATGCTGGATTTATGCAGCTTTGGTATCCCTCTTTTTTTGAATTTTTAAGGAGCTTTTTTATCGGCAGGACATACTGGGGACAACTTTTGCTTGGTCTGATTTTTTGTATTATTTTATAAGAAGCCTTATTTGATTGGTATGTGATGATAAAATTTCAAAAAAGCATTGAGATCAACTTGAATATATGTCCCTGAATCTTTTCCGATAAAAACATATCTTTAAATTCCATCTCCATAAATGTTATAAATTAATCCCATGAAGAAAATCATAGTAGACATAGACAATACCCTGTGGCATTTTGCTTCTATCCTGTATGAAAGGATGAAAGAGATAAATCCTCAAATAACACAGCCCTCAGAATGGCATGACTACTTTTTCTGGAGATCCTATCTCACCCCTAAAGAATTTTATAAGGTTATTAAAGGCATACACAGGGACCAGGAGATGTTTATCCCTTATCCTGATGCAGAATTGTTTTTATCCTCCCTTAAAGATATGGGGTTTCACATAACCATTGCAAGCCACAGGGAAAAAGAGACATTGCACGCCACAGTTAACTGGCTCAACAGATATAATCTTGTCTTTGATGAGGTTCATCTAAGCTACGACAAATCTGTACTTTTGGATAATTGCATATCCGTTATCGATGACAGCCCTGTCATACTCGAGAAGGCAGCTAATTCAGGTATAATATGCTGTGGTCTTAAGATGCCCTGGAATGATAATGGTATTTATAATGTATTTGACACCCTTACAGAGATACTTCATTATCTTAGAGCTAAGAAACTCCATGAGGCCAAATAGTTCTTTTTTTATATTTGACCGTAAACCTAATACATTTATTATGGGCATTATAGATAGATTCGAAATTCTTTTAAAGAGCCTGCAAGTTTCTATACACCTTATACACTCTGCTGAATACATGCATCCCTGGCAACTATTATGACTATCTTCTTTTATCTAAAGGGGGTTCAAGGATGTGCCCCATATTTTGAGACCTTTTTCAAAGGCCTTAAAAAACATACTCACTAAAGACATACTTACTGAGCTAATCAATCCAAATGGAATAACTCAAAGATATGGCAATTGTGGTTAAAGATTAAAAAACAATGTCAGGCATAATCATATATATCTTGTTTGTAATTTTGTTGCGGGCAGCTCTGCAATTCTGATTTGAATATACTAAAAAACATGGTTGGAGTGATCCAAACCAAA
>JAKPCK010000088.1 GCA_029553295.1 Deltaproteobacteria bacterium
TCGGCCAATGAGCTTATCCCGGGGCATATACACCTAAACAGGATTGCCCAGGCAGTAAAGGATGCTATAAGGATGGCAGGCGGGACACCTATGGAGTTTTCTACCATAGGTATCTGTGATGGTATAGCCATGAACCATGAGGGTATGAAATATTCCCTTGGCTCAAGGGAGCTTATATGCGATTCCGTTGAGGTGATGTGCAAGGCATACCCTTTTGATGGCCTTGTTTTAATACCCAACTGCGACAAGATTATACCTGGGATGATGATGGCGGCCATGCGTCTCAATATACCTTCCATACTTATAAGCGGTGGCCCTATGCTTGCAGGGAGATTTATGGGAAAAAAGGTAGACCTTATATCTGTCTTTGAGGGTGTAGGCAGGGTTGCCAGCGGGACCATGACAGAAGAAGAACTATGTATGTTAGAAGAGTGCGCATGTCCTGGGGCAGGTTCATGTGCTGGTATGTTTACTGCCAATTCCATGAACTGCCTTTCAGAGGCCCTGGGCATTGCCCTTCCTGGAAACGGGACAATCCCTGCTGTCCATTCAGCCCGTATAAGGCTTGCCAAGATAGCGGGTCAAAAGATTATGGAGCTTGTAAAAAATGACATTAAACCCCGTGATATAATGACAATCGATGCATTCAAGAATGCCATAACCGTTGATATGGCATTCGGTGGTTCATCTAACACAGCATTACACCTCCCTGCTATTGCCTTTGAAGGGGGCATCAGGTTACCCCTTACGCTTTTCGATGACATATCAGAAAAGGTCCCCCATCTATGCAATATGAGCCCTGCAGGTCCCCACAGATTAGAGGACTTAAACGAGGCAGGAGGTGTATACGCCATAATGAAGGAGTTATCAAGAAAGAGGCTCATCAATAAGAAGTGTCTGACGGTTGATGGTAGAAGGGTAGGGGATATTATAAAAGAGGCAGGGGTCTATGACCATGAGGTTATCCATTCCATTGATAATCCATATCACGAAAAAGGCGGTCTCGCTGTCCTCACAGGTAGCCTTGCCCCTGATGGCTCTATTGTAAAGAGGATCGGTGTATCAAAGGATATATGGCATTTTGTGGGAAAGGCAAGGGTCTTTGAGAGCGAGGAAGAGGCAGGGGCAGCTATAATGAACGGCGAAATAAACCCCGGGGATGCAGTTATAATAAGGTATGAGGGTCCGAAAGGCGGCCCAGGGATGAGAGAGATGTTAACGCCAACGAGCATCCTTGCAGGGAGAGGCCTGGACCTGTCCTGTGCCCTTATTACAGACGGAAGGTTTTCAGGGGGGACAAGAGGTCTCTGTATAGGCCATGTGTCCCCTGAGGCAGCAGAAGGAGGGCCTATTGCATTTGTCATGGATGGGGACAAGATAGAGATAGACCTAATAAAAAAGACTATAGACTTAAAGGTCAGCGAAAAGGAGATGAAGAAACGTAAATCTGCATGGAGGAGGCCTGAACCAAAGATAAAAGAGGGTTACATGGCAAGGTATGCCCAGATGGTTACATCTGCTGCAACAGGTGCAGTATTTAAAACAGACTAAAGACTATAGGCTTAATAAAAATAGCAAAAGACCATCCTGTTCTGGCGAGACGTATAAGACCTTGTGGTTTTTTTGAGGATAAATTTAAGAATAAGATATAAAATGCGATAATAATCAGCAGCGAAAATAAATATCTATACGGTAGGATTTTGGGAGAAACAGATAAATCAGAGACAGGGTTTATAAAGGGTCACAAAGGCATGCAGATGCCTAAAGGGTCTATTCTATCAGAATTTAAAAGCCTTGAGAATAATGGCCTATCCAGTGATATGGTGGCAAACAATGACCATGAGGAGCTATTAAAGCTCATACTTGCCCTTTCAACTAATTTTATTATTCTATCCCCTGAAGACACAGATGATGGTATTGTAGATGTCTTGGGGGTTATTGGTAGATATGCAGGTGCTGATAGGAGCTATGTATTTCAGTTTTCCGAAGATGGCAAACAGATAAGCAATACCCACGAATGGTGCGCAGAGGGTATAAAATCGCAGAAAAAATTATTACAGAACGTCTCATCAAATATTATACCGTGGTTTTGCAGTAAGATTAAAAGCCTTGAAATAGTCCATCTCCCTGACATTGATGATGCCCCTATTGATGCCATTGAAGAGAAGAGGAACCTGGCTATCAAGGAGATTAAGTCTATAATCGCTGTACCCATTGTATCAGGCTATAAGGCAATTGGTTTTCTGGGGTTTGAAAATATCCGAAAGAAAACAACATGGTCAGAGAGTATCATCTCCCTGCTTAAGATTGTGGGCGAGATATTTGCCAATGCCCTATTAAGGAAACAGATGGCATTGGCCCTTAAGGCGAGCGAGTCAAAATACAGAAATATCTTTGAAAACGCTGTGGAGGGGATCTTCCAGATTGCATATGACGGCAGTGTATTAAGCGTCAACCCATCCTTTGCTGCCATGCACGGGTTTGAATCGCCTGATGATATAGTAGATAAGGTATATATGGATAGACAGCTTTTTGCAGACCCGGGAGAATATGAAAGATTAAAGAACATCCTTGAGGAACAGGGGGCTGTTAAAGGGTATGAGATACTGAGCAGAAAAAGGGACGGGACACTGTTCTGGACATCAATAAATGCCCGGGCAGTGTATAATGATAAAAATCAGATACTATATTTTGAAGGCACTGTAGAAAACATAAATGAACGTAAGCAGATAGAGTTGATGCTAAAGGAGTCAGAGGAGAGATATAGGATCCTTACAGAACAGTCACCTGTTGGCGTTTATCTTATACAGGAAGGTCTATTTAGGTATGTAAATAAGACCTTTGCAGAGATACATGGATATGAACCTGAAGAGATAATAAATAAACTTTCGCCGAGGGACCTTACTATTGTAGATGAAGGCACGTCCATAGAAAAGATAGTGAAAGAGATGTGGGACGACAGAGGTGGTATGCGTCTCGATATCATAGCATGCAGAAAAGACGGCACAGTCAGGAGAGGTGAGATACACGGGTCAAGGGTGATATACAATGGAAAGCCTGCTGTATTAGGGACAATGCTTGATGTAACAGAAAAGAGGCAGATGGAGGAGAGGCTCAAGACCCTTTCAACAACCGATGAGCTGACAGGCCTTTTAAACAGGAGAGGATTTTTTACATTTGCTGAACAGCAGCTTAAGATGGCAAGACGCCTCAGGAAAGAACTCATTCTATTTTTTATTGATATGGATGGACTAAAATGGATAAACGATAATATAGGACATCAGGAGGGTGACAAGGCCTTAATTGCCTTGGCAAATGCATTGAAAGGGACATTCAGGGAATCAGACATTGTAGGCAGACTTGGCGGTGACGAGTTTGCAGTCCTTGCCCTTTGCACAGGGGTGCTGAATGCAGAAAACCTAAAGAGGCGTCTAAACCATCTTGTAGATATATATAATGAACAGGAGGCCCTTCAGTATAGGCTCTCTTACAGCCTTGGTTTTGTCAATTATGACCCACAGATTCATAATTCACTGGAAGAACTCATATCAATAGCCGATAATTTCATGTATTCAGAAAAGAAAAAGAAGAAGGAAAAAGGCCTCTATTCCATAGGTGCAATGACAGAAAAAGGGGCTGTGGTCGGACACTAAACATAGATAGGCCTGAACCTTGAGGCAGTTCCTTTAGTATCTATAAATAGTGAATCATAAAAAGTAAATCGATTAAAAACTACAAAATCATAATGCATCTAACGCATATATCAGTATGTTTTTACAAATCTGCAGTCTGTATTTAAATTTTGTCTTTTTTTTCACAAAAATATGGAAATATGAACATATCTTGTGATATACAAAAAAGGTATTAGCCATGTATCTTCAAGACCTTATATTTGCGTTGCAGAGTTTCTGGGCAGAAAGAGGTTGTATTGTCCAGCAGCCCTATGACATGGAGGTAGGTGCAGGGACATTTCACCCTGCCACCTTTTTAAGGGCACTGGGTCCTGAGCCGTGGAATACAGCCTATGTCCAGCCTTCAAGAAGACCTGCAGACGGCAGATACGGTGAAAACCCCAACAGGCTACAGCATTATTATCAGTTCCAGGTAATAATGAAGCCATCGCCAAAGGATATACAGAATATCTACATAGACAGCCTGAAGGGTTTTGGTATAGATATGTCATCCCATGATATAAGGTTTGTAGAGGATGACTGGGAGTCACCCACCCTTGGGGCATGGGGTCTTGGCTGGGAGGTCTGGCTCGACGGGATGGAGATTACCCAGTTTACTTATTTTCAGCAGTGCGGTGGCATTGACCTATCCCCCATAACAGTTGAGATAACATACGGTATAGAGAGGATAGCCATGTATCTCCAGGATGTGGATAATGTCTTCCATATCAAATGGAATAAAGATATAACCTATGGTGATGTCTTTCTCGAACCAGAAAGGGAGTTTTCCATATACAACTTTGAGGAATCTGATGCATCCATACTGAGAGGGCTCTTTGATGTCTTTGAGGCAGAAGGGGAGAGGCTTGCAAAGGACAGGGGTATTGTCTTTCCCGCCTATGATTACTGCCTTAAATGTTCCCACATCTTCAATCTACTGGACGCAAGGGGCGCAATCAGCGTGACAGAGAGGGCAAACTACATCGGCAGGGTAAGAAACCTTGCCAAGCTATGTGCTGAATTATATGTGAAAAAACGGGAAGAGATGGGTTTTCCTCTTTTAAAGACCACATAAAGACAAAAGGTATCTTTAATGGGAGATTTTTTACTTGAGATAGGGACAGAGGAGATTCCTGCGAGGTTTATTGAACCTGCAAAGGAAGGTTTATCGAGGCTTTTAACTGAAGGTCTTGCCCAGATGAGGATTAGTTTTGGCAGTATCTACATCCAGGGCACACCAAGGAGGCTTGCGGTCATAATAGATGACATGGCAGAGAAGCAGGCAGAGACAAAGACCGTAAAGTTCGGCCCCCCTGCCAACAGGGCATATGATGAATCCGGTAATCCAACAAAGGCAGCAACAGGCTTTGCAAAATCACAGGGTGTAGCTGTGGAAGACCTGAAAAAGGCTGTCAAGGATGGCGTTGAATTTGTAACAGTAGAGAAGATCGAAAAAGGCATGCCCACTGTACATGTCTTGCCTAATCTATTGAAAGATATAATATCCAGGATACCTTTTCAGAAGAAGATGAGGTGGGGCAGCGAGACCTTTGAATATGCAAGGCCTATCCAGTGGCTGATTGTGCTTTTTGACGGTATACCAGTAGAGGTAGAGATTGCAGATGTAAAGAGTGGCAACCTTACATACTGCCACAGGTTTCTGTCCAAAGGCCCCATAGAGATAAAAAACACAAGAGAATATAGAGACAGATTAAGAGAGAACTATGTCATCATAGATGAATCAGAGCGGATGGGTATCATCTTAAAGGGTATTGAGGATATAGAAAAAAGGGTTGGTGGCATTGCAGTAAGGGATGAAGACCTCTTAAAGGAGATATTATATATCACCGAATATCCCTATCCCCTTACAGGCACATTTGATAGGTCATTTTTAACGATTCCAAAAGAGGTCCTTATAAACGTCATGAAGAGTCATCAGAAATATATCCCCATCGAGGACCCAAAAGGGGAACTGATGCCCTATTTTATATTTTTCGCCAATACAGTCCCTACCAGTGATGCAAATGTTATAAAGGGCAATGAGAAGGTGTTGAGGGCAAGGCTTGCCGATGCAGGTTTCTTCTTTGAAGAAGATAAGAAGACTACCTTAGATAGCCTCTATGAGAGGCTATCCTCTATTGTATTCCATGTTAGGCTGGGGACATTAAAGGAGAAGACAGACAGGGTTCAAGAGATTGCAGGCTATCTTGCCGATGTCCTTAATTACAATGATACAGAAAGGCTCAATAAGGCTGCCCGTATAATAAAGGCAGACCTCCTGACACACATGGTGGGCGAGTTCCCTGAGCTCCAGGGGACAATGGGCAGGATATACGCAGGACTACAGGGCTATGACCCGGATGTGGCAACTGCCATAGAGGAACACTACCTGCCTACAGGGGGGGAAAAAGACCTGCCCAAGACAACACTGGGCTCTATCCTTGGGATAGCAGATAAGATAGACTCTCTTGTCTCTTTTTTCTCTGTAGGGATTACACCATCCGGGAACCTTGACCCTTATGCACTAAGAAGGCAGGCCCTGGGTATTATAAGGATAATAACGGATAGAAACTATAACATCAGCCTGTCAGGGCTTATAAGGCGTGCATATGAGGCAGGTTCAGGGATAAAGGACAGGCTTTCTCTTGAGGATACAAAAGCCTCTCTTATAGATTTCATACAGACGAGATTCAAGTTCTCTATGATAGAGGAGGGTCACAGACAGGACTTTGTGGAGAGTGTCCTTGATGTGGTAGGCGAAGATATATACGATGGATATGAACGTCTCCTGGCACTGGAGAACCAGGGTGCCATTGAGGATTTTGAGAAGCTCATGGTGGGTTTCAAAAGGGTTTATAATATCACAAAGCAGATATTCGATTCCCTTGTTATAGATACATCCCTTTTCAGGCAGGATGAGGAGAGGGCGTTATACAGTACCTACGATACAAAAAAGGGTGAATTCTTTGATCATATGAAAAACAAAAAATATCCCCATGCCCTTACAGTGCTTATCAGTTTCAAAACAACTATAGATAATTTCTTTGACAAGGTCTTTGTAATGGACAAGGAAGAATCTATAAAGAACAACAGGCTCGCCCTTTTAAAACATATAAAAGATATGTTTTTGACATACAGTGACTTTTCAAAAATCCGAATAGAATAGACAGGAGGGTTTCATGGCAAAATATGTATACTATTTTGGTGGTAAAAAGGCTGAGGGCAGTTCAAAATTAAAAAATCTATTAGGTGGAAAGGGCGCAGGCCTTGCAGACATGGTTAATCTCGGTATCCCGGTTCCCCCGGGCTTTACCATAACCACAGAGGTATGTATACTCTACTACAATTCCGGCATGAAATTCCCTGATGGTCTAAAAGAAGAGGTCATAGAAAATGTAAAAAAGGTAGAGAAGGAGATGGGGGCAGTATTTGGCGACAGCAAAAACCCCCTACTTTTTTCTGTAAGGTCCGGGGCAAGGGTAAGTATGCCAGGTATGATGGATACTGTATTGAACCTCGGTCTCAATGAAAAGACTGTAAAGGGCCTTGCCAAAAAAACGAACAACGAGTGGTTTGCCTATGATTGCTACCGCAGGTTTGTCCAGATGTATGGAGATGTTGTCCTCGGGCTTAAGCCCCAGACAAAAGAGGAGACAGACCCCTTTGAAGAGATAATAGAGGCAAAGAAGAAAGAGAGGAATATTAAGCTCGATGTAGAGCTCTCTGTAGATGACCTGAAGGACCTGGTAAAGAGATTCAAGGCTATTATAAAAAAGAGGGTCGGTGCTGAATTCCCTGAAGACCCTTATGAACAGCTTTGGGGGGCAATAGGCGCTGTGTTTAAATCATGGAATAACGAGAGGGCAATAGCATACAGGGAATTGAACAATATACCCGATGACTGGGGGACTGCTGTTAATGTCCAGTGTATGGTGTTTGGTAATATGGGTAATGACTGTGGCACAGGCGTTGCCTTTACAAGAGACCCGGCAACAGGAGAGAACCACTTTTACGGCGAATATCTCCTCAATGCCCAGGGTGAGGATGTTGTGGCAGGTATAAGGACACCCCTGCCCATCAATATAAAACAGAAGGCAGACAAAAAGGTGCAATCCCTTGAAGAGGTTATGCCTGACATATACAAACAGCTTATAAGGATAAGGGATATACTGGAGAAGAACTACAAGGATATGCAGGATATAGAGTTTACAATACAGAACGGAAAGCTATGGATGCTCCAGACAAGGACAGGAAAGAGGACAGCATTCTCTGCATTTAAGATAGCCGTTGATATGGTAAAAGAGGGCCTTATCACAAAGGAAGAGGCGCTCATGAGGGTAGAGCCGGATATGCTCAATCAGCTTTTAAGACCCATATTCGACCCAAAAGAGAAGGAAAAGGCCCTGAAATCAGGGAATATGATTGCAAGGGGCCTCAATGCCGGGCCTGGTGCTGCAACAGGTAAGGTAGTATTCAATGCAGAGGATGCAGAATCATGGGCAGCAAGGGGCGAGAAGGTGATACTCGTTCGTATAGAGACATCCCCGGAGGATATAAGGGGTATGAATGCAGCCCAGGGTATCCTTACATCAAGGGGTGGTATGACAAGCCATGCAGCCCTCGTGGCAAGGCAGATGGGTAAGGTCTGCGTTGCCGGGTGTGGTGAACTGGATATAGATTACAAGAAGAAATCTATATCTGTGAAGGGAAAGACCATAAAAGAGGGCGAATATATCTCCATTGACGGGACTACCGGGGAGGTCTTTATGGGAGAGATAAAGACCATACCATCGGAGATATTAAGGGTGCTCATCGATAAGACCTTAAAGCCAGAGAAATCACAGGTCTATCAGGATTTTGCCCTCCTCATGTCATGGGCAGATGAGACAAGGAGACTGGGTATCAGGACCAATGCTGACGAGCCTAAACAGGCATCCGTGGCAGTTGCCTTTGGTGCCGAGGGTATAGGGCTCTGCAGGACAGAGCATATGTTCTTTGAGGGCGAGAGGATTGATGCTGTCAGGGAGATGATACTTGCCAATGATTTAGAGGGAAGAAAAAAGGCACTTAAAAAGCTCCTTCCCATGCAGAAGAAGGATTTTATAGGGATATTCAAGGTAATGAATGGGCTACCTGTAACCATAAGGACACTGGACCCGCCACTACATGAGTTCCTGCCCCACACAGAGAAGGAGATAAAGGCATTGTCCCAGAAGATGGGGATACCATTCGAAAGCCTCCTTGCAAAGGTCAGCAGCCTCCATGAGGCAAACCCCATGCTCGGTCACAGGGGATGCAGACTCGGTATAGTATTCCCTGAGATCACCCAGATGCAGGCACAGGCCATCTTTGAGGCAGCATGTGAGGTGAAAAAGAAGGGCATAGATGTAAAACCTGAGATAATGATACCCCTTGTAGGTCATATCCGTGAGCTTTCATTGCAGAAGGATGTGGTTGAGAAGACCGCTAAGGAAGTAACCAAGAAATACGGCATTGAGATAGACTACAAGATAGGGACTATGATAGAGATACCAAGGGCAGCAATCACTGCAGACGAGATAGCAAAAGAGGCAGAGTTCTTCTCTTTTGGCACCAACGACCTCACCCAGACAGTCCTTGGTATGAGCAGGGATGATGCAGGAAAATTTCTGAGGTTCTATGTAGAAAACGGTATATACGACTATGACCCATTCCAGAGGATAGATGAAGAGGGTGTTGGTAAACTCATGAAGATGGGTGTTGAACTGGGCAGGTCTACAAGGAAAGACCTGAAGGTAGGCATATGCGGTGAACACGGGGGAGAGCCAAACTCTGTTGAATTCTGTCACAGGATAGGCCTCAATTATGTAAGCTGTTCACCATACAGGGTGACCCTTGCTAAACTTGCTGCAGCCAGGGCTGCAATAAAAGAGAAGAGGGAGAGCAAGGAAAAAAAGACAAAGAGGTCTAAATAAGGGATAGGTAGTTTACAATAGTGAATAGATGAAAAGGGGACGGGCATTAAAAAGAAAATATTCACAAAATGTTTTCCCCTTAAAAATAGTTGATTACTTAGCATTATAGAACTATAGGCGATTTTTGGATTTGATTCTCTGTTCACTATTAAAAACGAAAAATTTATAAAAAAATATTGACAAGGTTTTTTAAAAAGTGTTAAAAATTTCACAAATAAAAGGATGGGCTAAAAAGACATATGGATGCCATTAATTTAACAGAGAGTATTGATTGGGAATTTATAGAGCATGTAAAAGAAGAAAGCGGACAGGACCCTGCATTATGCTATCAATGCGGGAACTGCACTGCTGGTTGTCCTTACTCCCACTACTTTGATTACCCTGTAAGCCAGATAATGAGGCTTCTCCAGGCAGGCCAGAAGGACACAATACTCAATTCAAAGGCAATCTGGCTCTGTGCAACATGCGAGACATGCACAACAAGGTGTCCCTGCGAGATAGATGTGGCACATATTATGGATGTATTGAGGATTATAGCCCGCAGGGAAAACAGGGTATCAGAGAAAGACATAAAGCTATTCTATGACTCCTTTCTTGACTCTGTGAAAAAGTTTGGGAGGATCTACGAGGTCGGGACACTGATGTCCTACAACCTGAGGTCAGGTCATCTTTTTGCAGATTCAGATTTAGGTCCAAAGGTTTTGGCTCATAACAAGATACATTTTCTACCTAAAAAGATAAAAGGAAGCGATAAAGTGGCAAAGATATTTGACAGATTCCAGGAAACTTTGAAGAAACATGGCTAAAAAGAGATACGCATATTATCAAGGATGTTCCCTTGAAGGGACTGCGGTGGAATATGACAAGTCAATGAGGGTTGTTTTTGATGCACTGGGCATTGACTATGTTGAACCTGAAGACTGGAGTTGCTGTGGCTCAACCCCGGCCCATACAGTAGACCATGTCTTTGCTGCTGCCCTTGCAGCAAGAAACCTGTCTATTATCGAGAATATGGGTCTTGATGTGGTAACCACAAACTGTCCTTCATGTCTCATGGCCTTTAAAAAGGCACAGTACTCCATGGAGAACGACGAGACATTCAAGGAGAAGGTAAACGAGCTCCTTGATGAAAAGTATAACTGTGGGGTATATGCCAAGTCTTCACTCCAGATACTATATGAAGATGTGGGATTAGAGGCCATATCCAACCGGGTAACCCATATAATCCCAGATATGAAGGCCGCACCTTACTATGGCTGCATAATGAACAGACCACCCAAGATCGCCCAGTTCGACGACCCTGAAAACCCCATATCCATGGACAGGATTATATCTGCCCTTGGTATTGAGGTATGTGACTTTGCCTTTAAATTAGAGTGCTGTGGCGCTGCATTCGGTGTGCCTAAGAGGAAGATGGTAAATGAACTGTCTAAAAAAGTCATTGCCATGGCAGAGGATGCAGGGGCAAACTGTATTGTTGTTGCATGCCCATTATGCCAGCAGAACCTTGATTTGAGGCAGGAACAGATAAATCAGACAACAGGTTCTAATTTCAATATCCCGGTTATATATTTTACCCAGTTGATGGGTCTTGCATTCGGGTATACCCCAAAGGAATTAGGACTTGATAAGCTCATTGTCAGTGCAGACCATTTTGCACGCTCCCGCATTACAAAGCAGGAGTATTTAGAGAGGGAGAAGGCAAAAGAACAGGAAAAAAAGGCAAAAAAAGAAGTTAAAAAACAAGAGACTGGAGAAGAGGAGAACCCATAGATGAGGGTTGGTGTATTTATTTGCCATTGTGGAAACAATATTGCAGGGACAGTAGATGTCAAGGCTGTTGCCGATGAGATAAGAAAAATCCCCGGTGTTGCCCATGCTACAACATATATGTATACATGCTCTGAGCCGGGACAGGATGAGATTAAACAGGCAATAAAGCAGTATAATCTCAACAGGATCGTTGTGGCAGCATGTTCACCGAGGATGCACGAGCTGACATTCAGAAGGACAATAGAGAAGGCAGGGCTTAATAAATACTACTTTGAGATGGCCAACATCCGTGAACACATATCATGGGTTGGCGAAAACAAAGAGGCCAACACAAAAAAGGCTATCGATGTCATTACAATGGCTGTTGCCAAGGTTATGCAGGATAAGCCGCTTTTCTCTTCATCCTTCAAGATAAACAAGAGGGTCCTTGTCATAGGTGGTGGTGTGGCAGGTATGCAGGCAGCCCTGGACTGCGGCGACGGCGGTCTTGAGGTTGTCCTGGTAGAGAAGAGCCCGAGCGTAGGCGGTATGATGTCAAGGCTCGACAAGACCTTCCCAACTATAGACTGCTCCATATGCATACTGGGTCCAAAGATGGTGGATGTGGCCCAGCACGATAAGATAAAACTCTATGCATATTCAGAGATAGAGGATATAAAAGGTTATGTAGGTAACTATCAGATAAAGATAAGAAAGAAGGCAACATATGTGGACTGGACAAAATGCACAGGATGCGGTGCATGTATGGAGAAATGCCCTTCAAGAAATGCCTATGACTATTTTAATTTCGGTGTGGCACCTACAAAGGCCATTAATATCCCATTCCCACAGGCTATACCGAAAAAGGCCAAGATAGACCCCAACTACTGCAGGCAATTCACAAAAGGCAAATGTGGCGTATGTGCAAAGATATGCCCCACAAAGGCCATTAACTATGAGATGCAGGATGAGATAGTTACAGAAGAGGTGGGTGCAATAATAGTTGCATCAGGATACAGCCTCCTTGACCTGGAAAGGCTTCCGGAATACGGTGGTGGCCGTTACCCTGATGTTATATCAGGTATCCAGTATGAGAGGCTCCTCAATGCATCCGGTCCAACAGCAGGGCATATATTGAGACCATCAGACAATACAGAACCAAAGACCGTTGTCTTTGTGGCATGTGCAGGCTCAAGGGATAAGTCAATAGGCGTCCCTTACTGCTCCAACTTCTGTTGTATGTATATTGCAAAACAGGCAATACTAACCAAAGACCATATACCTGATTCCCAGTCCTATGTGTTCTATATGGACATAAGGTCACCTGGAAAGGGGTATGACGAGTTTACCAGGCGGGCACAGGAGGACTATGGCGTCAAATATATAAGGGGTCGTGTATCAAGGATATACCCGAAGGGCAAGAAGATGGTGGTGAGGGGTGCAGATACACTCCTTGGGACACAGGTAGAGGTAGAGGCAGATCTGGTTGTACTGGGGACAGCAGTCCTTTCCAACCCTGATGCAGCACGCCTTGCAGAAAAACTCCATATATCCTATGATACATTCGGTTTCTATGTAGAGAGCCATCCAAAATTAAGACCAGTTGAGACAAACACATCAGGTGTATTTCTTGCCGGTGCGTGTCAGGGTCCAAAGGATATACCGGCATCAGTGGGTCAGGGCAGCGCAGCAGCCAGTAAGGTCCTTGCCTTATTCTCCAAGGATATGCTGGAATCAGACCCTGCTGTGGCAAAGGTTAATATAAACAAATGTGTTGGATGCCTGAAGTGCGTCCGAACATGTCCTTTCCAGGCAATAAAGGAAAATCAGTTGAGAGACGGCAGGATAGTTGCTGATGTTATAGAGACAGTCTGTGCTGGTTGTGGTGTATGCACATCTACATGCCCATGCGGTGCAATTCAGTTACAGCATTTTACAGACAACCAGATATTGGCGGAGGTTAATGCATTATGTCAGGGGTAGACCCTAAACAAGAGTTAAGGATAGTAGGATTTCTTTGTAACTGGTGTTCATATGGTGGTGCAGATACTGCTGGGGTGAGTCGTTTTAAACAACCAACTGACCTCCGCATAATCAGAGTCCCCTGTTCAGGAAGGGTAGACCCCCTTTTTGTGGTTAAGGCACTTTTAAACGGTGCAGACGGGGTTCTTGTTTCAGGGTGTCACCCGAGGGACTGTCACTATTCAGACGGAAACTTCTATGCCAGAAGAAGACTCGAGATGTTAAAGAGACTCCTATCTTTCTTAGGCATAGACAACAGGAGATTCCACTACACATGGATATCTGCCTCAGAGGGTGCAAGGTGGCAGCAGACTGTCAGAGATTTTACAGAGGCAATCCATAGATTAGGCCCGTTGAATATAAAAAGGGAGGCTTAAAGCGTGTCAATGGAGATGCTCAGAGATGTGGTAAAAAATGTTTTAAGTGAAGTAGATGTTGTTATAGGTTATACAGAGGGTTTTGATAAGGTCCATGCAACCCCTCTTTTTATAAATACACCGGAGCAGGTAGACAGGCTCATATGGTCTCCTATCTGTGTCCATAATCTCACAACCTACCTTCCATCTCTAAAGAAAAAGGTAGGCATCATAGTAAAGGGCTGTGATAGCAGGACAATAGTCCAGTATATGCAGGAAGGGCTCATCAATAGAGAGAATATAAAGATAATAGGTATCCCCTGCAGCGGGGTCATAAGCGTTAAGAAACTAACAAAGGCAGTAGACTATGCAAACATCGAGGATATCTCCTTTGAAAAGGATGGAAAGATAAATGTAACTACAGATAAGGGACAGAAGACACTGGCATTGACAGATGTCCAGCCTGATAAATGCAGGACATGCCAGTATCCCACACCTGTAATCTATGACCATCTTATCGGCGACCCCATATCATCTGACAAACCAAAAGAGAGTGTCTATGAGGATATAGTAGAGTTTGATAAGATGACACTGGAGGAGAAACTCAATTACTGGTTAAAAGAGTTCGATAGATGTATACGATGCTATGCATGCAGGAATGCATGCCCCATGTGTATTTGTCAGGACAGTTGTATAGCAGAGACCCGTGAGCCACACTGGATAAGCCAGAGACTAACCACACAGGAGAAACTCATGTTCCATATGATCCACGCAGTGCATCTGGCAGGCAGGTGTGTCGAGTGCGGGGAGTGTGAGAGGGTATGCCCCATGGGTATACCGGTCAATAAGCTCAAGAGAAAGATAAATATGGATATGAAGGACCTGTTTGATTACGAACCCGGTGTAAATCCTGATGATAAGCCTCCCATGTATACATTTAATGTAGACGAGTTGAAAATCAAGGAGCATAAGATCGGATGATAGAGATAGGTTTTCTCAAAAAAGAGAATTTACAGGCATTTTTAAAGGAACTGGCAGCAAAGTATACTGTATATGCACCCTTTGCAGAGGAAGATATAGTATCCTTCAAGCCCCTTGCTGAGGGCAGGGATATCTGCCTTGATCGTCCTGCTAATCTATCGCCAAAATCAGTGATCTTTCCTCAGTATGAGACACTATTCAAATACAGTTTCTTAAAAAAAGAGGATAGCCCTGATAAGGTAGATATAAAGCTCGAAGAGCAGATGGACTTCAAGGATACGGTTATATTCGGTGCAAGACCATGCGATGCAAAGGGTTTTACGGTCTACGACAGGGTTTACAAGGATTCAGATATACCAGACCCATACTATACTGGCAGGCGTGAGAAGACAGTGATTATAGGCCTTGCATGTCCTGCACCATCCCCTGGTTGTTTCTGTGTGTCAGTGGGTGGTGGCCCTGCAGATAAAGAGGGTTCGGATATCCTCATTACAGAACTACCCAGTGGTTATGTATTTGAGCCTGTAACAGAAAAAGGCAAGGCATTAATGCAGTCAAGCCTCATAGAAGACGGCAAGGCAAGCCTGCAAGAGGCACAGAAAAAACAGGAAGAGACAAAAAACAAGGTCAAAAATCCTTTTACAAAGACTGGAAAGCCTGAAATATCACAGAAGATATTTAATGAAGATGAATTCTGGGAACAGGCACTAAGCAAATGCGTAAGCTGTGCAGCATGCACATTCCTCTGCCCTACATGTTACTGTTTTAATATAACAGATGAGTCGAGATTAAAAGAGGGGGAGAGGATAAGGAGCTGGGATGCATGTATGTTTTTCCACTTTACCCTTGAGGCAAGTGGTCATAACCCAAGACCTACAAAATTCCACAGGTTCAAAAACAGGGTAGGCCATAAGTTTGTTTATTATCCAGAGAAATACAACGGCGTCATAGCTTGCTGCGGCTGTGGAAGGTGCATAAGATACTGTCCTGTTTCAGTAGATATAAGCAAGGTCGTAGATGACCTGTGCGAGCAGAGCGCAGAAACAAATCTAACATCTAATGGGGGAAAGGCATGAAGAATCCCTACCTGCCTGAATTAGCAACCATTACAAACATTATAGAAGAGACACCCAATATAAAATCCTTTCATGTGGTCTTTAATGACCCGGAAAAGATGAAAAACTTCAAATTCGAGCCAGGACAGGTTGGACAGCTCTCTGTTTTTGGTGTAGGTGAGTCAACCTTTGTTATAAATTCACCTCCCACAAGGATGGAGTATCTCCAGTTCAGCGTCATGAAGGCAGGTGAGGTGACAAACGCCATACATGAACTCTATGTGGGAGACCAGATAGGTGTCAGGGCACCCCTGGGCAACTGGTTCCCCTATGAACAGATGAAGGGCAAAAAAATACTCTTCATCGGTGGCGGCATTGGGCTTGCACCCCTGAGGACATTGATACTATTCATGCTCGACAACCGTAAGGACTACGACGACATAACGATACTTTACGGCGCCAGGACACCACCTGACCTATGTTACAAAGACGACCTCAAGGAGTGGGAATCAAGGTCAGATGTCAATCTCATACTAACGGTTGATACAGAATATCCGGGATGGACAAAAAGGACAGGTTTTGTGCCAACAGTCCTCAATGAGATTGCACCCTCCCCGGAGAATACCATAGCCATCACATGCGGTCCGCCTATAATGATAAAATTCGTCCTCCAGAACCTTGTAAAGCTCAACTTCAAGGATGAACAGATTATAACCACCCTGGAAAAGAGGATGAAGTGCGGTATAGGTATCTGTGGAAGATGCAATATAGGCTCCAAATATGTGTGCAAGGATGGGCCTGTCTTCTCCCTTGACCAATTAAAGGCACTACCTCCTGAGCTATAAAAATATAGAAAAACAATCTTAAAGCCCTTTGCAAGGCCTCAGATACAAAGGTTTTGCAGAGGGCTTTTAGTTTAGCCTGAAGACCACAGATCAAAACCATCCTGCTCTGGCAGGTGTGTATGACCTTATTTAGACTGCTAAGCCTCAAAGATATGGAATAGATATGTAGACTTTTTTGATTTCCAAAGGAAAATATTGAATAAATTAGCGTTGTGATTTATAATACACGGAGGCATATGCAATGGATATTCATACTGTCTTTGCAGGATGAGTTATAATTATATCGGAGGCCCTGATGAAGATTGATGTTCAAGTTATAGATAATGTTACGAAAAAGCTCGAGGTGAGAATTCCTGAGGAGGATATTAAGAGAATCGAGGAAGGCATTTATAATGAGCTAAAGAGACAGGCAAAGATAAAAGGTTTTCGACCTGGAAAGGCACCTCGTAACATAATCGCTACATTCTATAAGGATTACATAGATGATGAGCTAAGAAACAGGCTCGTGAAAAACACTATGTTTGATGCCCTTAAAGAGGCAGATATAAATCCCATTGGTGAACCTATTGTTGATTTTTTAGAAGAGGATGGTCTGAAAGGCTATGTCCTTGAGTGTGAGGTCATCCCTGAGATAGAACTCCCAGAATATAAAGGCATAGAGGTGGAGGTAGAGCCTATTAATATAACTGAAGAGGATATCAACAAGAGGATAGAGAGCATAAGGCTCCTCCATGCTGAGATGAGGATGAAAGAGGCAGATGAGGGTGCTGAGGAAGGTGATTTTGTTGTCATAAGCTATCAGGGTTTCCTATCCGACATACCATTAAAAGAGGTAAAGTCAGATGCATATCCCATTGAGCTAGGTTCATCATCTGTCATGCCTGAATTTGAGAAAGAGATATACGGATTAAAGATGGGAGAGGATAAGGAGTTTGATATAGATTTTCCCGATGATTATCCGGATAAGGATATATGCGGAAAGAGAGTTACATTCAAGGTCCATATAAAAGAGATAAGAAAGAAGATACTGCCTGAATTAGATGACGACTTTGCAAAGGATATGGGCTTTGAAAACCTCGATGATATGAAGGCAAACATAAAAGACGAGCTCTTAAAGGAAAAGGAAAAAAACAGGAACAAAATCATATATCAAAAGATTATAGACAGAATCCTTGAGGGTATAGAGATACCTATCCCCAAGAGATACCTGGCAAAGAGGGTAGAGTCCATGCTTGAGGATGCAGAGGCAAGATACCCTTCTGAAGGCATTGCAGAGGACATAAAAAAGAATATAGAAGGCACCCTCAGGAAGGACTTTGAGGAAAAGGCATCATTGAGGATAAAGACAGACATATTGCTCACCAAGATAGCAGAAAAAGAAGACCTCAAGATAGAAGAGGGTGATGTAGAGGAGAGGATAAAGAGGATTGCCGAGGACTCAAAGAGACCCTTTATAGAGATAAAGAGTTTTTATGAGCGGAATAACCTGATAGACAAGCTAAAAGACATTATCCTTGAGGAAAAGACGCTCAATCTCCTGAAGGATAATGCTGTTATAAAGGAGACACCATGACCCTTATCCCCATGGTAATAGAAAGGGATGGGAGAGGCGAGAGGGCATACGATATATACTCGAGGCTCCTCAAAGAGAGGATAATTTTTCTCGGTTCAGCCATAGATGACAATGTGGCCAATATCATTATTGCCCAGTTGTTGTTCCTCGAATCAGAAGACCCATCCAAAGACATATTCCTGTATATAAACAGCCCGGGCGGCATAATTACAAGCGGTCTTGCCATATATGACACCATGCAGTATATAAAACCTGCTGTTGTCACCATGTGTATAGGTCAGGCAGCGAGCATGGGTGCTGTTTTACTGGCTGGAGGTGCAAAGGGTAAGAGGCTTGCCCTTCCCCATTCAAGGATACTCATACATCAGCCCTTAGGAGGGGTCCAGGGTCAGGCAACAGATATAAACATACAGGCAAAGGAGATATTGAGGATGCGCCAGGAGATAAATAACATATTTACAAAACATACTGGCCAGCCCCCGGAGAGGATAGAGGCAGATACAGAGAGGGATTTTTATATGACGGCACAGCAGGCACTTGAATACGGAATAATAGATGAAATCGTAGAAAAGAGGGCATTAAATGATTAAAAAGAATGGGAGGACAATAAAATTGCATTGTTCTTTTTGCGGTAAGAGTCAGGATGAGGTCAAAAAACTCATTGCAGGACCCATGGTATATATATGCGATGAGTGTGTTGGCCTGTGCAATGAGATTATCCAGGAGGAGGTAAAAAAGGAGAGGCTCGACTATATAAAGACCTCCATGCCCAAGCCCAATGAGATAAACAGGCTCCTGGATGAATACGTAATAGGTCAGGAATATGCAAAAAAGGTGCTTTCAGTTGCCGTCTACAATCACTACAAGAGGATAGAGACAAAGGCAAAATTCGATGATGTGGAGATACAGAAGAGCAATATACTCCTCATAGGGCCTACAGGCTCAGGGAAGACCCTCCTTGCCCAGACCCTTGCCAAGATACTCCACGTGCCATTTACCATAGCAGATGCCACAACACTGACAGAGGCAGGCTATGTGGGTGAGGACGTGGAGAACATTATATTGTATCTCCTCCAGGCCGCTGATTACAATGTGGAAAAGACAGAGAAAGGTATTGTCTATATAGATGAGATAGACAAGATATCGAGAAAGACAGACAGCCCCTCCATAACTAGGGATGTGTCAGGAGAGGGCGTCCAGCAGGCACTTTTAAAGATAATTGAGGGGACAATCGCCAATGTTCCGCCAAAGGGCGGTAGAAAACACCCCCAGCAGGAATACATAAGGGTAGATACATCCAATATACTCTTTATATGCGGTGGTGCATTCAATGGTATAGACTCCATAATAGCGAACAGGATAGGCAAAAAGGGTATTGGATTCGGTGTGGATGTAGAGGGCGGCAGGGACAAGAGATATTCAGAACTCATAAAGGAGATACAGCCGGAAGACCTCCTCAAATACGGCCTCATACCGGAGTTTATAGGCAGATTACCCATTATAGCCACCCTTGAGGAGTTGAGTGAGGAGGCCCTTATAGAGATACTAAAGAGACCGAAGAACGCCATATCCAAACAATACAAGAAGCTCTTTGAGCTTGAGAATGTAAAACTGACCTTTACTGAGGGCGCATTAAGGGCAATAGCAAAAGAGGCCATGAAGAAGAAGACAGGCGCCAGGAGCCTGAGGGCAATTATGGAAAAGGTTATGCTCGATATCATGTATGAGATACCATCCATGTCCAATGTAAAAGAGTGTGTTGTAAGTGAAGAGGTCATAATAAACCATGACAGACCCATCCTCATTTACGAGGAAGAGGCAGATATAGCATAATTTTTTTGTTTTTTTGAAAAAAATTGATGTTTGACATTTAAAACAAGAGTTGTTATATTAAGCCACTGTGGGCGGGTAGCTCAGCGGGAGAGCATCGGCCTTACAAGCCGGGGGTCACAGGTTCAAAACCTGTTCCGCCTACCATTTATGCGGGGACGTAGTTAAGATGGTCTATAACGCCGGCCTGTCACGCCGGAGGCCGCGAGTTCAAGTCTCGTCGTCCCCGCCATTTTTTTGTCCGCACGTTTTTTGATGGTCTCGGTAATCATAACCACATACAATAGAAAAAAATTTCTCTTCCATGCTGTCAACTCTGTAATTCAGCAAGATTTTCAAGATAAAGAGATTATCGTAGTTGATGATGGGTCTGATGATAAATCCTATGAGATAGTAAAGGATTTGCCTGTCCGTTATGTCTGGAAGCCCAATGGAGGTATAAGCAGTGCCAGGAATGCCGGTATAAGACTGTCCAGGGGTGATTACATTGCCTTTCTCGATGTGGATGACCTGTGGCTAAAGAATAAGCTTTCCATTCAGATGGAGGCCATGATAGAGAAGTATTATCCTGTGTCCTATACAGACGAGATCTGGCTTAAAAACCACAAGAGGATAAACCAGAGGCAGAGGCACAGGAAGTATTCAGGCCATATCTTTGATAGATGCCTCCCCCTATGCATAATAAGCCCTTCATCTGTTGTCATCAAGAGGGAGGTCTTTGATTCTGTTGGTCTTTTTGATGAATCACTACCTGTTTGCGAGGACTATGATATGTGGCTCAGGCTTTCATCGAGATACCCCATACTCTTTATTGACAGACCCCTTATAATAAAAAACGGCGGCCATGAGGACCAGCTATCGAAAAGATATGAGGTCATGGACAGGTTCAGGATAAAAAGCCTTGTGAAATTGTTGGACAGCAATACACTGGATATGGATATGCGTGAAAAGGCTATAGGGGAGCTGGAGAGGAAGTGTCATATAGTGGCAAGGGGCGCAATAAAGAGGGGCAGGTTTGATGAGGCCAAGACCTTGATGAAACTGGTAGTGACATACAAAAAAGGTGAAAAAGACCGAGGACAAGAGCGCCTATTAACATTTACAAAACACAGCGATGAGATGGATTAGTATAAGTCCATTGACGATTTATAGCTATTAAGGGGGCATCCCCAGACAAGGGTCTTTAGGTCTTTTTTATATGAATAGGCCTAAAAGCCAGCCTCAGACATCTGGACTGAGATTTGGTTGTTAGGCGCCGTCATAAAATACTGTTTGCAATTTTTAATTTAAAATCGTAATAGTTAGTAAAAGGACAATATTTGGGGGTAAGAATTATGAAGATACTTGTTGTAGACGATTCGTTCTATGCAAGGCAACTTATTGTCAGGGCCCTTACAAAGGCCGGTCATACTATAACTGAGGCATCCGGGGGGATAGAGGCCATAGATATATTCAAAAAAGAGGTCTTTGACGCAGCGACCGTTGACATGATTATGCCGGATATGGACGGTATAGAGCTTATAAAAAGACTGCATGCATTAAACAGAGACATACCCCTTATTGCTGTTACCGCTGATATACAGGATGAGACAAAAAAAGATGCCCTCGAGGCAGGTGCCATTGCCTTTGTATCAAAGACGGCAAAACCAGATGTAATCTTGAATATACTCAATAGCTTAAAAGAGGAATCCGATTTTTTCTTTTTATCTATGGATGAAAAAGATGCCTTTACAGAGCTGATAAATATATCCATGGGCCAGGCAGCTGGTGCATTGAGTTCACTGCTGGGGCGGCGCATTATCTTAAAGGTGCCGTACTTTGAGATAGTAAAGGCATCGAGACTGAAGGGATTTTTTGAAGAAAAACTGGAGCATGTAGGTGCGGCAATACACCAGAGATTCTCAGGGACTATAAATGGATTGGCCTCCCTTGTCCTGCCCTATGAGCATGCAGTATTGCTTGTCCGCATCTTATTGTCTGTTGAAAAGGACATCAACCGATTAACACCATCAGAACAGACCGTACTTGCAGAGGTGGGTAATATTGTTTTAAACTCTGCCATATCTACACTGGGCAACAGGCTCAATACAAGGCTGGCCATAAGTATCCCTGATGTGCATCTCAACAAGCCTGGCGGTGATATAGCAGATTTTATAACATCATATACCTGTGATTCAGAACATGCCATAATAATATTGAGTCACCTGACCATAAGTGAGGTAGAGCTTATATCCTATATCGTCCTCATCTTGCCGAGGGTTGCCATCATAAAACTGTTGAGGGAGCTTAGGGCTCAGATATGAAAAGTGACATTACAGAGATAATCCTCGAAAACTGTGGCCTTGGGGCTATAAAAATCGATAGCCAGGCGAGGATAGAACTGTGGAATAGATGGATGGAGTTAAGGACTGGTAAATCCGGCGAATCTGTTCTGGGCTGCCCACTGAAAGAGGTGTTTACAGATGCTGATAATTCCTTTTTTGATACAGTCCAGTATGTCCTTTCTACAGGTCTGCCAAGGGTATTGTCCCCTGTCTTTCACTTTTTTTTGAACCCCTATGATAGCCAGTCAAAACAGCTTGTAAAGATTTTACCTCTTTTTGACCAGTCAGCGGATATCACAGGCACCCTCATACTCATTGAAGATATGACAGCCCATCTTGAATATGAATCAGAGATAGAGACAAAGGCAAGAGAATTTAAAGAATTTGGGAAAAAGGCAAAAAAAGATGAGGAGGAGGCCCTGGACTGGCTAAAACAGCAGATCCAGTTTAATAATGCCATAACCGAATGCCTTGAAGAGGGGATTATCATCTACAACAGGGCAGGTATAGTGACCTTTGTCAATCCTACTGCAGATAAACTACTCCAGTGGAGCAGGATGGAGCTTGTGGGATTGAACATCAATGTATTTCTGTCAGGGGAAAGCAGGGTAAAGGATGTATTGAAGACTGGCGAGAGTATCCACAGCGACAATGAGCTGTTCAGGAGAAAGGACGGCTCATCTTTTCCTGTCTCTTATATCTCATCACCCATCATCTTGGAGGGTAAGATAAAATGGGGTATTGTTACATTTCAGGATATAACAGAGAGGAAGCGCATAGAAAAGGAGATAAATGAAAACCTTGAGAGGCTGAAAAAGGTCCTGGATGACACGGTAAAGGCCCTTTCGTTTGCCGGTGAGATGAGGGACCCCTATACTGCCGGTCACCAGAGGAGGGTCACCCAGCTGGCGCTGGAGATAGCTAAAGAGATGTCATTGGGAGACAATATAAAGGAGGCAATAAGGATATCAGGGATACTCCATGATATAGGTAAGATAACAATACCTGCAGAGATACTGAGTAAACCAGGAAGACTAACAGAATACGAGAGGATTATACTCAAGGGGCACTCACAGGTGGGATATGAGATGATAAAGGCAATAGATTTCCCTCTCCCTGTAGCGGATATTATTATCCAGCACCATGAAAGACTTGATGGCTCTGGCTACCCAAACGGCTTAAAGGGTGATGAGATAAGACTTGAGGCAAGGATACTTGCTGTTTCTGATGTGGTGGAGGCCATGTCGTCCCACAGGCCATACAGGCCAGCCCTGGGAGCAGAAAAGGCACTGGAGGAGATAGAGAGAAATGCAGGTACACTGTATGATGAGGAGGTTGTAAAGACATGCGTAAGGCTGTTCAGGGAGAAGGGATTTACACTCGAATAGGGACATAATATCCCTGCAGGCTGAGAAGCCTTAAACCTTATAGGCAAATAGATCAAAGATTGAACATAGAATATAGAACTTTTCAGGTGATTTCATGGCAGAGATAGGCAGGGCATTATCAGAGCTTGAAAGGATGGCTGCCCAGTATAAAAAGGCAATCGAGTCCCTTAACGAGAGTGAGGAGAGCCTTGAGCTTGCCATATCAGGCTCTAATGGCGGTCTGTGGTATCTATCCTTTGACCCTGAAAGACCTGATATTATCCCTGATGAGATATATATCTCACCTACCTTAAAGAGGTTTATCGGCTATGAAGACCATGAATTTCCAAACTCTGTAAAGGCATGGAAGGAAAGGATTATCCCTGAAGATCTAATACTTGTAAATAAAAGCGCCCAGGAACACCTGGAAGGAAAAAGGGACATCCATAAGGTAGAATATCGTATATACCACAAAGACGGCAGCATCCGTTGGATTCACAGCAGGGGTAAGATATTAAGGGATAGTTCAGGTAGGCCCATAAAAATAGGCAGGTATAGACTGGGATATAACAGCGAGGAAAAAGGCAGAGGAGGATTTAAAAGCAGGAAAGGAGAGGCTCCAAAGTCTTTCAAAGAACCTTCTCAATAAACTCGAGGCAGAGCGCCGTCACATGGCAAGGGAACTCCACGATGAGATTGGCCAGGCCTTAACTGCCATAAAGATAAACCTCCAATCCCTCCAGAGGATAAACGACCCTACTGCCTTCAAAAAGAGGCTCGATGACAGTATAGGGATAGTAGAGAGGACCCTCAATCAGGTAAGGGACCTGTCTTTAAACCTGAGGCCTTCACTGCTCGATGATATAGGCCTTGTCCCCACCATAAGGTGGTATGCAGACCGGCTCTTTAAGACAACAGGTATAGCAATAGAGCTTAAGATAGATGAGATCAAGAAAAGGCCGCCCCTTGAGATTGAGACAGCATGTTTTCGCATAGTCCAGGAGGCCCTAAATAATATTGTAAGGCATGCAGGGGCAGGCAAGATTACCATAGAACTGAGGATGGTGGATGGATACCTTGACCTTGAGGTCATAGATGACGGCATTGGTTTTGATGTAAGGCATGCCATAGAGGATGCCCAGATGGGGAAAAGCCTCGGGATACTTGGTATGAGGGAGAGGGCAGAGTTGTCAGGTGGTGAGATAGTAATAGAGTCTAATGCAGGGGGTAGCACAAAGGTTAAGGCCCGTTTTCCGGTAGATATGGATGTGCAATGAGAGACAGAAAAGGCAAAAATATAAAGGTTGTCCTCGCTGAAGACCATACCCTTGTGAGAAAAGGCATAAAAGCACTCCTTGAGGAGCTTGAAGGTATAGATGTGGTGGCTGAGGCAGGGGATGGCCATGAGGCAATAAACGCTGTTGAGACAAGTGGCCCTGATATAGTGTTACTCGATATTGCCATGTCTGGTTTAAACGGCCTTGAGGTGGCATCGAGGATAACAAAGGATTTTCCCGATACAAAGGTGATATTACTATCCATGCATGCAAACGAGGAATATGTCTTCCAGTCCCTTAAGGCAGGCGTTGCAGGCTATCTCTTAAAGGATGCAGGGACAGCAGAGCTCGAGCTTGCCATAAGGAGTGTTATCCGTGGGAGATATATCTGAGCCCCCAGATATCAAAACAGGTTGTCACAGATTACATGGCCCGCACTGAAGGCAAGACAAGGGCAGGGCAGTCAATGGATTCAAACCCATTTGAGGTCCTCACATCAAGACAGCGGGAGATTACAGCTTATTGCCGAGGGATATACCACAAAGGAGATAGCAAAGAGGCTGAATATAAGCATAAATACAGTAGAGGCCCACAGGACCCAGATTATGGAACAACTGGACATACACAATATAGCAGGCCTTGTAAGATATGCTATCCGAACAAAGCTGGTGGAATAAGACCCTTCAAAAACCTTATTGCCATAGATTAGGTTTTTATAGTCCTTCTGATTTCCTTATGGGTAATACCTGAAATTATCCCTGTAATAGTCCTTCAGAACCTTCTGGCTTATGCCCTTCTTTTGCATTTTTTAATGCAATTTTTGCACATAAGCCTTGCATTGTAGAGCTCAAAGAATCTCTCGGGGTGTCTGTGATAGAGGTATTCCCACTGGACAATGGCTGCTATTGATAAAAGGAGGATAGAGTAAGTCCAGAAGGAGGGTATGAATACCATGGGAGAAAACGCCATAAGGTAACCCCAGTTATTTATCCTGCATGTGTTACAGCATTTGTTTCCTATTATTGTCTGAAATGGACACCAGACTGTGGCACAGAATTCATCCATGAAGATAAAAAATATTACAATTATGAATATCCACAGATCGCTCAGCATGTCTGCCTTTCTCCAGAGCCACATGGTCATTACCAATAGAATCCAGTAGATGGCTGACCTGATTGCGCCATTATCCATCTTTTTTTTATATTTTTTTAACCCCTCTCTTTTGGAGGTATTATCAGTACCCGCCTCCTGATAGTTTATGCTGTATATCTTTCCGAGATTTATCTTTTTATTCAATGAAGGGATAAATCTCTTTATCAAAACGAGGATAGTCAGTAGCCATAAGATATGATATGTCTTTATCGAGGCAAAAAGGCTATATGTAAAAAACCTTTTCAGTATATCAGGCCCTGCTATGGCAAGGACAAATGAGACAATGAGTATTGCGCCCTTTACGGCAAGCTCAACCCCGTTTTTGTTAAATTTCATCTATTGAGTATTTTTTTAAAGGCTACTGGAGTTTTATGGATTTTTTTGTCCTCTCTTTTCTCGCAGCCTCTTTTTCGTTATATTCTTTCATGCAGGAATCATCCTTGCCTTTTACAAGAGAACACTGGAGGTATTCTGCAATCTCGATTATGCACGCCCTTATGGCCTTACCTGTTGGGGTTTTTTCCTGATTGGAGAGATCCCCTGAAAATAGACCAAATCCACCTCTTAGGCTCAGACCCGATGACTCTGAAGACGCCTCTATGGTCCTTGCATCTACAATAGCCCCTGTCTCTGTACTGACAACCTTCAGGTCAACGGCTATATAGGCCTCGTTCTTTTTTCCCCCTATGGTGAAGCCCATAAAGCCGAACCCTGCACCACTCCCGCTCGTGTGTTCTTCAAAGGAAGACACAGTACCAGCAATGAGATATTTTGCTGCTTTAAGGTTACCTATCTTGACCCTTGTGGCATCATCCACCAGACCTGATTCGCTTATCTTCTGTTCGCTTATGACCTTGTCAATCTCTCTTCTCTCGAGCACTTGAAAGGCCTTTGTGCTTACCAACTCAGATATAAGCATATCCTGGAGTTCCTGGCCTGTATTACCCCTCCACCATGCTGCACCTGTCTTGTTGGAGAATCTTAATACCCCTACTGTTGGTTTGTCTTCTGCAAAAGCTATAGATACAGAGAACAGAAAAACTAATGTTATTGCCAAAAAGATAATTTTTTTCATTTTAGCCCCCTTGTGGGAAACATTAATTGTAATTTAATCTAATCGATATAATAACCAATATTAACCTATATATGTCAATAAATAAAAAATTATTATTTCTTGACAATATACCCTGTGGCGGCTACAATGGAATTATAATTTACGGATATCTAGATTCAAAAGTATTGGCATGTGATAAATGTCATTTACAATTTTTGATTATCTGTTAATAATAAAAATTATATAAGGAGGTCTGGAGTGAAAATCAAAGGAATGTTTATGATTATACCTGTAGTTTTACTTATCTTTACAGTGGCACCGGTATATGCCATAGGTATTGAGGCTGCCATAGGCGCCTGGAATCAGATACCTGAAGGTGATATGGGATATAAAGGAGATTCACTCAGTTTAAAGAGTGACCTTCAGTATAGTAAAAGCAAGACAGAGATGTCAGGCAGGGTAAAGATAGATATGCCTCTTTTTATACCTAATATCTATCTTATGGCAACACCCATGAAGTATACAGGAAATGGGGTTAAAAACACGGCATTCAGATTCGGTGACAGGGTCTATTTAGCCAATGTCCCCTATAGCTCTGAGCTAAAATTAGACCACTATGATATAGGCCTCTATTACGGTATACCCTTTATAAACACAGCAACCCTTGGTAAACTTAATGTAGATGTAGGTTTAAATCTCAGGATTATGGACATGAAGGGGAGTATTACACAGGGAAATATCTCAGAGTCTAAGAGTGTAACAGCCCCGCTCCCTATGCTATATGCAGCAGGACAGCTAAAGGTCATTGGAGATTTCTCCGTTGAGGCAGAGACAAGGGGCATTGCCTATAGTTCAAACCATTATATTGATGTTATCGGCAGGCTCAAATATAAGGTCTTTGGCCCTGCCTTTATTGGTGCAGGATACAGATATGAAAAGATTAAGGTGGACTATAAAGACCTGAAGGTAGACGTGAACATAGGCGGCCCTTTTGCAGAGATAGGTGTTAAGTTTTAGTGATTTTTTATAGGTGGTGATAATGAATAAAAAGATATTGCTTATTATATGCCTCTCTATTTTACCTTTAGTGTTTTTTGCCATAGAAGGATTATGTCAGACAAAATGCATAGACTCTGAAGGAGAGGCGGTAATTTTAAACAACGATATCCCTTCTGCAAAGATAGAGGCTGTGGCAAGGGCTAAATGGGCTGCCATTGAGCAGACAGTAGGTGTTGAGGTTAAGGCACAGAGCGTCATGCAGAATATGGCATTGGTTGACGATGCAGTAAGTAGACAGATAAAGGGGGATATAGCAAGCTATAAGATCCTGGGTGAAGACATAAAGGATGGCGTAATAAAGGTAAGGATAAACGCATGTGTCGAGTCAAACAGGGCAAGGGATGCATTATCCTCCCTTGCCTTGAATAACTCTGTGGCTGTCTTTGTCCCTGCAAAAAAACCAAAGGTTGTTAGTGAGACAGAGCATATAAGGAGAACACCCTATGGAACCCAGGAGAGACATGGCCTGCAGACCAGGGATGAATACGATGATACTAATTTTTTCTCTGAAAACATCATAAAGAGGCTTACTGAACAGGGCTATACTGTAACTGATGTTGCACCCACCCGCGCCACAGATGCCGCTGAGCTGGAAAGGGCTTTAAAGACCGGTAATTTCCTTAGTATGAGGAGCCTTATGTATAAATTTCTCTCTAATGTGCTACTCCTCGGCAAGATAGAATATGCAATTTCCACAAGAAAAGGTCAGGATATAGGATACGGTTTGTCCATGCCCTTTAACCATGTTACTGTAAGGCTCACCTATAGGATTGTCACAAGAGACCAATCGGGCCAGATGAGGATTTTGACTGCCGATGCTGTGGAAGGCAAGGGTCTTGCAAAGAACGTGGAGGATGCAACAGCCAGGGGTCATCAAGACCTGGCAGAAAAGGCAGGTCCTATGATAATGGAGAAGATAAGTCAGTATATAAAGGGGGTTGCCAAGAAGATAAATGTAAAGTTTGAAGGTGTAAATGACCTGAATACAAACTTTGAGATAAAAGGCGTACTCCAGAATACAGCTTGGGTAACCAGTGTAGATGAGAAGGGTCTTGGGGAATTTGTTGTTAGTTATCCAGAGAACCCAGTATATCTTGCCAATAGCATAAGCCAGAGGGGAAACTTCAGGGTGAAGAATTTCTCTACCTATTCTATTGTTGTAAAATATGAAAAATAAAAAAAGGAGCTATATTATGAGAAAGAGTCTATACCTTGTATTGTTACTGCTATTTCTTTTATTGTTGAATGCCTGTGCCACATCCATCAAGACCACTGCCCTTGTCCCGGCAAGGTATCATGAGGCAGCAGTCCTTAAAGAGGTGGCGGTCTTACCTTTTGACGGAAGGGGAGGGGTCGAGTTTGCCACAGAGATAGAAGGGACATTGGGGAGTATCAATATAGGGGATAAACAGTATTTTACATTGGTGGAGAGGGCAAGGCTCGACAGGGTGATGAATGAGCTCAAGTTTTCCCAGAGCGGGCTTGTGGATGAGACCAAGGCAGCACAACTCGGTAAGATGGTAGGTGCAAAAGGGATTTATACAGGTAGAATTAATAAATCAGATTATGTTGATAAGCCATATACTGAACAGAGAACAGTTTGTGTTCAGAGAGAGACAAAAAGAGATAGAAAAGGCAACATTGTTGAGGGAGATTGTTTAAGTTGGAGAAAATACAAGGTAAATTGCACAGAGAGGATTGTAAACTTTGAATTTACACCCAAGCTCATCGAGGTTGAGACAGGGAGGGTTGCCTATTCCAGGACCATATCAAAGACCACAGGGGCAAAGGCTTGTTCAGACAGTTCAACCCCCCTCCCCAGTGTTATGGAGCTTATAGGGAAGGCAAAGGATATGGCAAAGGCAGAATTCAGGAGGGATATAGCCCCATATTATGTGAATTTCGAGATAGTCCTCATGGATTCCAAAGACGGGATCGTATCTCGAGATGCAGAGAACAAGTTTGAAAGGGCCCTTGATTATGCAAGAAGCAACAGGATGGACAGGGCATGTGAACTCTGGGGAGAGTCACGGATACTGTCGCCAAATGCACCATCTATCCTCTATAACCTTGGCATATGCTCTGAGATAACAGGGGATTTGGAAAAGGCCTATGAACTATATCAAAAGGCAGATAGGGAGATCGGGAAACCTGATGATAACATAACAAAGGCTCTAAGCAGGGTAGGCGAACAATTGAAAAAACAGAGGCTATTAAAGGAACAGGTAGGAAAATAGTTTTGTAATCTTAAGTTAAAGAGAAAAGGAGGTATTTTAAATGAAAGCACGGCTATTGATTCTTTTAATGATTGGTCTACTATCTATCCCGTTTATCTATGGTTGTGAAAAACCCCAGGTTGCAAGATGCACATTGCCAGAGGATAACCCCCAGCACCACTATGTGAGGGGTATGGAGGCCATAGAGCAGGGTAGACTGGATGTGGCAAAAGAGAAATTCGAAAGGGCCTTATACTGTGATGAAAACTTCTATCCTGCCAATGGCGGGCTGGCCATTATATCAGCCTATAGGGTCGTGCAACAGAAAGACCCTGGATACAGCGCTGTGGACAGACAGCGTGCCATTGACTATGTGGAGAACAGAGGGGCACGGGCAGTAACAGATGAGGATAAGTTTGACCATTTTGTCTCTGTTATAAGGGTAGATACCATTATGGATGGCAGGGACTGGCTTGACAAGGCAGAGAGCGCATACAGGATGGCAAAAGAACTCAAGGTGGACGAGAGAAGGCTCTATTATTATCAGGGATTAGAGTCTCTGGACTATTTTATGGGCCTTGCATATGTAGAGGCAATGGAGTTCCAAAAGGCAAGGGAGAAGTTCGCTTCTGTCCTTAACGCAAAGAGGGGAGGCAAGTGGAATGAGAAGGCAGACAGGGCATGGAAAAAGATGGACAAGATTGTCCAGGCCATGGCCGGGATAACCGTTGGCGATGTGGGTAAGAAGATTGCCATAAAAGACTCTGTCACAAGGGCAGACCTTGCAGCGCTCCTCGTTGATGAGCTAAAGGTAGATAAGCTCTTTGCCGGTAGGATTCCTGTCCAATCCCAGCTTGACAGGATGAAGCCAGAATTTACACCAGCAGATATGATGAACAATCCCTTCAAAGATGAGATACAGACCATTATGAAATGGAAGGTGAGGGGTTTAGAACCTAAATACGATGAGACAACAAAGGCCTATCTCTTTAAGCCTACAGAGGTTGTAAAAAGGGGAGAGATGGCCTTCATCCTTGAGGATGTCCTTATAAAGCTTACCGGAGACGAGAAGATTGCCACTGCCTATTTCGGTCAGAGTAAATCACCTTTCCCTGATATAAGGCCTACCTCGCCTATTTACAATGCAGTTATGAATATGACATCAAGGGGTATTATGGTTGGCGAGCTCTCCGGCGAATTCAGGCCTGATGACCCGGTAACAGGTGCAGATGCACTGCTTGCCCTGAGGATGTTAAAACAGAGGATGAATATATATTAAAATTTAGGAGGTAGCAATGAAAAAGACTGTTGTATTGTTTTTGGTTCTTTTATTATGTCTTGTTGGTTCTGCATTTGCCCAGCAGCCACCACCAGGAGATACAGGTGTGGATAGCGCCTTTGTTACTGCCAATGAATGGCTCAATAAAAACAATCTATCGGTAACAGGGGGCGCAGGCGGTGCAAACTACGAGCAGGCATTCATGCAGGATGCCATACTTGTGGTCGGTGAGGCAGTAGCACCAGCCCACATCACCCACCCATCTCAGAGGGAGATTATGGCAAAAAGGGGTGCTGTGGTTATGGCACAGAGACAGCTTGCCGAATACCTGAATGGCTTTGCCATAGTAGGTGATACCCTGGTTAAAGACGGTATGACCCAGTATGATGTGGTCCGTAGTGCAGTTGCAGGGCTTGTAAAAGGCGCCCAGGTTGTGGTTCAGGAATATAATAGAGAAAAGGATATGGCCATAGCCATATTGAAGCTCGGGATGCACGGGCCAAAGAGCTTTGCATCAACCCTGTATGAGAAGATGTTCAGCGACCCTAATCTGAGAAAGGAACTGAGGACAGATAAGCCTTCATACAGGGGCAGACCTGTTCCCCTCGACGACAAATACGATGGGTTGATAATAGATGCAACAGAGCATAACTTCAGACCGGCTCTCATAAACAGGATTTTTACAGTAAAGGGTGAGGTTATATACGACCCTGCCAAGATAAGCCAGAAGGTCCTCGTCGAACAGGGCTGCGGCGAATATACAAACAGTATTGAGAAGGCAAGGGCAGCATTAAGCTCAAGAGGTGTAAACAACCCTATGGTTATAAAGGCCTCAGGAACAGTAAGCCCATCTGACCTACAGGTCTCTCCCGAAGACGCTGCCAAGGTATTTTCTGCCAATCAAAAGACAAACTTCTTTGCCTCTGCAAAGGTTGCATTTGTTCTAAAGTAAAAGTTCTTGAGGGGATACAGGACATGGTTCCTGTATCCCCTCATTTAGTGAAAAATGGAGGTTATGATATGAGAAGACCCTCATTAGCATTTTTTTTCAGTATCCTTATATTTTTTCTTGTTTGCCCTTTTGTATACAGCTATGAAAAAGAGATGGATGACCTTGCCTCATATATTGCCAGTAATATGGACAAGATAGGGAGAAAGAGGGTTGTGGTTGCTGATTTCAATGACGAGCATGGCAAACCCATGGAGCTGGGGAGATATATCTCTGATGAACTCTCTTTATTTTTAAGGAGAAAGGCAAAGGGTTTTGATGTCCTCGAGAGAAACCAGTTAAAGTCCATACTTTTCCAGAATAAATTAACCATAGGCGACCCTTATGACCTACAGGTTGTGAAGCGTCTCGGCCAGATTGCAAGGGTAGGCGCTATTGTAACAGGTTCTATAAGGGTTTTTCAGGATAGTATAAGGGTTGAGATAAACCTTGTAAATACCTATATGGCAAATGTTATTGGTACAACAAAGGCAGACATAGTAAAGACCCAGAGGATACGGGAGCTCCTTGGAAAAAAAGGGGAGCTTGTAGGATACTGGAGGTTTGATGACCCGAACAACCTTGGCTTTGACAGTTCAGGCTATGGAAATCACGGCTCTGTCATGTATTCCAAGATCAGGTTCGTAAATGAGGGTATAATGGGCGGTGCAGCATATTTTTTTGAAGGCAGGTCAGATGTCCCAGCAGGTATTGTGGTGAGAAACAGCGATTCCCTGAATATCAGAACCGGTGAGATTACCATTGCTGCATGGGTAAAACCTGATGGTAACAATATAGATAACGGAAATGCCGTTATATCGAAATGCTGTGAACCGTATGGTCTATTTACCTGGCTTGCTTCACCGGCAAACGGGTTATCCGCTGTCTTTTCTTCGGCGGCAGTATATTCCGGTTATGTTATCCCTAATAATGTATGGAGCCATATCGCAGTTGCATATGACGGAAATACTGCAAGATTCTATTGTAATGGTTCCCTTGTAGCTACCAGATCTTTTCCAAGGGGCCTAGCTATGGACAATGGTGATCTTTATATAGGCGCCTCTCCCTCCGGTGCACCAGAGGATTTCTCAGGGATAATGGATGATGTGAGGATATATAACAAGGCGCTTTCAGATGGAGAGGTCTACAATGTCTTTATCTCTCGCTGAATTGGTGGGTTTATTTTATAGAAAATTAAATCTATAGGACAGGCATTATGAAGAGATTTTTTTTATATTTTATGGCTTTTTTTGTTGTTTTTGCTGTTTTAACGGGTTATTCATCTGCAAAGACACTCCTCCTTGAGGGTAGACTTGAGGGGAAAATCAATGTAACCCAGCATATGAATTTTACTATAAGCAGACCGTTAAACAGCTTGAGCTACAGGTTTGCATTACCTGTTTCTTTCTCCAACAGGACTGTGAATCAGGGGCTTAGACAACTGAATGTGCGATTTGACCCCCAGCCATCAAATGTGGAAGATGAAAGGGATTCCTTTGGTAATAACTATAAAAGGGTGACATGGAACAATCTCGGTCAGGATGCAAAGATTATCATATCCTATGAGACAAACATCAAATCTGAGTTATCTGCCATGGAGAGCAGGGCAGTCTTTCCTTTAAAATCACTGCCCCCTGAGACAACTGTTTTTCTGAGACCTACAAAGATGGTGCCGAGTGATTCCCCTGAGATTGTATCTCTTTCGAGAAGATTGACATCCGGTGCAGATACTGAGTATCAGGCTGTTACCTCAATAATGAACTTTATAGCTGATAATATAAAATACGCCTATAATCCACCCCAGTATGATGCCATACATACACTGAATGTAAAGTCAGGCAACTGCCAGAACCTGGCCCATCTTTCCATGGCGCTTTTGAGGGCAGCAGGGATACCTGCACGAATTGTCGGCGGTATAACGCTCAAGGACCAGTGGAAGGTTCCTCTTGGTGGGGGCAATTATTCTGTCCAGGGCATGGGACAGGGAGGTCATGTGTGGATTGAGATATTTTTCCCTGACCTTGGCTGGCTATCCTATGACCCCCAGCAGTCCAAACAGTTCACCTCTACAAGACATATAAAACAGACCCATGGACTTGATTCAAAGGATGTTAATGATTCATGGAGGGCATCACCCTATGTCCCTGAATACAGCGAGCTCATAGATGCAAAATTTATAGACGACAATATAAACCTCGTCCTGAAATCAAGTTATGATTCGCCAAGGTCATACATAGTAAGCAATAATATAAGTATTAAGGCTGTTGCCCCACCTCCTGGGCCACCTAAGCCGCCTACACCACCTACACCGCCTACACCACCTCCGCCATTACCCCCTGCGGGCAAGATGACAGAATTTGGAAACATGGAGTTTCCGACCCTTGTAAACCTCTATCAGATAATAGGAGACAGGGCAGAAAAGATCATGGATAAGGAGACTGCCGAATATGTTACATCTACCTATGTCTATGCCCAGGCATTCAAGGTAACAAAAGACTTTGACCTGCATACTGTCTCTCTTGCCATGAGAAAATTCGGAGGCGACGGCAGTATCTACATAGACCTTGTCTCAGATGATAAAGGCAAACCCAATATACTCTCCGGGACACGTTCGAAGTTTGTATCACTGGAGGCTATCAGGAAGAGACCGGGCTATTACTGGGTAGATTTTACCTTTCCCACAGACACAGGGTTTGTAAGGCTAAAAAAAGGCAAATACTGGATTGTATTAAGACGTTCAGGGGAGGCGATAGTAAATTGGTTCTATACCCCTGGAAAGCATTATGGTGACAGCGATGACACAAGGTCAACATCCAAGGGTTATAAGTGGGAGGATATACTCAACTACGATTTCGTATTCAAGGTAAGGGGTATATACAGATAACTATTCAGGAACCTGTTGGGTCAGGCTTTTATCTATCCAGCCAATGAGTCCAGATGGGAGCCTGACCTTAAACATATTCCCAGACTCATCTATCTTTTCCATCTTTGTCCCGGGGCTCACAACCCTCAGGGATTTACTCTTGATATCTGCTTCTGCCCTTATATGGGACTGTTTAGTGGTTATTAAAAATATAATTGTTGGAAGAGCCTTTGCCTTTTGTTGAACCTGTGGCGTTACCATCTCGGTGGGTACCCAGGTCTCTATGTATTTTCCCTCTTCATCTATCTTATTTAGATACCTTTTGACCTCACCTGTCTTTGTGTCTATCAAAAATACACCAGTAGATGTATCGCTCTGCTGTGTCTTTATATTGAAAGTCTTGAATGTCCCCTGGAAGAGCTGGTATCTACCTATTTCGGACTGGGACTGGGCTATTGCAGCCCCTGCAAATGTCAAAAACAAAGACAGGCTAATGGCAGTTATCCTTAACATATTCTTCTCCTCTACTTTTTTGGTTCGGCTATTGCCTGAACCGATATAGGTGATGACAACTGGCTTTCAGCATTGGCAGAGTTAAAAGAAGAAACCCTGTAATAGAGTACAGTATTCTCCTTTATACTGAAGTCGTCATCTATATACTGGTCTCTGTCAGACCTTACATCGTTTATCAATCTGTATTCCCCACTCTCTGTTGATGACCTGTATATCTTGTAACCCTTTATCTCATCATCTGGGCTTACTATGAGGTCCCACTGCAATACCACCTTTTTTGGCTCTGTAGCCCTTGCCTTTAGACCTGTTGGCACAGGAGGCCTATCCCTTGTCTTTGCCGATGTGGGCTCTGAGAGATCGGTTTCCATATTGCTACTGTTATATGCAGCGATCCTGTACCAATATTCCTTGTTATCCTCTAAATCTCTGTCTGTATATGTAGTTGTCTCTCGGTTAGATATCTGGGTTATCCTCCTATAGCTTCCATATTTATCAAAGGACCTGTAGATTCTATAGCCTTCTACAACATCAGAAATAATAGGTTCCCAGGCAAGGATAGCATGTCTTATCTTTCCATTGGAGGCCTTTATGGGTTTCATCTTTGCAACAGTAGTAGCACTGAGGCGGGCGGAGAAATGGCTCTCCGACTTATTCTCATTAAATGCTGTTATAGCATATTCATACTCTGTGCCGTCTGATAGGCCTTTATCGGTAAATTCCTTTGCCTCATTGCTTAATCTTGCAGCCTCTGTGTAATCTTTTTCACCCTGTTTTTTTCTATAGATCTTAAAGCCTGCTACCTCAAGGCCCTTTTCTTTTTCTCCATGGGGTTTGGGCACCCATTTGAGGTGTGCACTTTTTATATCAGGTTTGATATTTAGAAATATAGGTGGATATGGCGCCACAGATGTCCTGCCCACAGCCATGGTGGAGAACTCAGACTCTGCACCTGTCTGGGATATAGCCTTTATCTTATAGTAAAATGTCTCATTTAATTTCAGATTTCTGTCCATAAAAAAAGTAGTGGTAGTAGTGGCTATCTGGTTAAAGGGCCCCTCCTCCTTTGCTGATTTGTATACCTTGTACCCAAGAATCATATCCGGTCTTTGGTGGCCCCATTTTATCCTTATGGCGTCTGTTGAGCCTGTTGTCTCTATGTTTACTGGGGGTGTAAGGGGTTGGGCAGCGGCAGCGCTACCGGCACCGGAGCACTCTTTTGCCTTTTTTATAATGATACCTGCAATATCCTGGATTTTTTTGCCAGATGCGTCCTTCTCAGAGACATTGTATATATCGCTCAGGCATGATGTCTTGCCTTTTATATCAAAGAGTTCAAGCTCCAGGACTATCCCGGCGTCTGTTGTATCTATACTCCCGGAAAGGATAAAATCAAGCCCGTATTTATTGCCAATGGATAAAAAAGTGCTCTTTGACCTATCTTCTGGCCTCATATTCTCGAGATCCATGATGTTCTCTATCTTTTTTCTCTCTGTCAGTTCAAAAAAACCTGACCTGTCTAAATCGTTCTGGAGCGTGGACATGAGGTTTTCTGTCTCACTTATGGCCCTTAAGGTCTTTGGGGTAAAAGGAAAACAGGCAAGCTTCTTTCTTATGCCCTGACTTGATGCATAAGAGAAAAGCATGAATACAGATAATATCGCAACAAAACAGATAACAAAGGGTCTTTTATCCATATCTTACATGTCTTTTAATGCCTTGTTTATCCCCTCCCAAGATTCTTTTGTTATAGGGGTAGATATCCTCTTTAATTTCTCAACATGTATGGCATCTACGAATTTTTCTATAGCAGATTCATATTCATTACTGGATAGGAGTTTTTTTGCCTGCTCTGAATAAGAGATCTGGAGGTTCTGGAAACGACCGAGGACAGCCTGGCCGAGTTTTGCAACTGTTTTGTTTATTACCCTCTCAAACAACTCAGAATCTGATGGCATCTTAAGGGGTATATAGGGTATTTTGGCAAACTCGACACCCTCTTGGTAGTTCCCCTCAACTGTCTCTGTTTCTTTAAGGGTATCTGTTATCTTTACCTCACCCTCTTCCACATCTATTATCCTGTATGAGACTGTTACTGTGGCTGTATGCCTGTAGGTTGCAACCTTATAGGATACAAGCCTTGTCTCGTCTTCCTCAATGTATTGCGGAGGGGCATATTTAATCTGTTCTGGGGTTGGATAAGGATGTGTTTGCCGCCATATCCTATATTCCTCGTTGGGTAGACGTTTTTTGCCGACCACGGCATTAATGGTCCTCTGACCTTCATCCTTGTTCTTCTCTATATTGAACTGAAGGACATTGCCGAGGATAAATATATCTGTACCCTTTAGTTTTCCTGCCTTTTTTGCGCTCTCCAAATCAGCAAGGCCTGCCTGGCCA
>JAKPCK010000095.1 GCA_029553295.1 Deltaproteobacteria bacterium
TCTACTCAATTCAGGAAGCAAAGTTATACCCTCTTTCTTTATTATTTTTGAACAAAAACCTTTCCTCTATTTAACACCACCATAAACCTTGAAGAAGGGATGTCTATTGCATCATACCCTTTATACAATGCATATCTTCCTGGATCCGCAAGAACCTGTCGGTATCTCTCCATTTCTTCCCACTTTTTAGCAGCCTCCTTTAAAAACATCTCAACTTTATCATCATCTCCAGTCTCATCGTAAATTCTATCGGCCTCTTTCCTTGCTTTTCTTCGTAGGGCCCGTTCTTCATCCTGTAGAGCTGTAAACTCTAACTTCTGCATCTCTATAAGGGCATCATACGATATTGTTTTTGCATCTTTTTTTAAGGACATACGCAATACATTTTTTTCCACCCCACCTGCAAATTGTTCGGCAACTCCAAACCCATTCTCCCCATATGCCGTATATATTCCATTTCCATAGACCCCTTTTCCTGCAAAATATTCTCCAGTCTTAAATTGCTCTACATAGCGTTCAGCTTCTCCTTGACGCCCTCCAATACCACGGAAAAGCTCTCTATTTCCTTGTTGAATGTAAGCGTCCATCTCTTCCTTACTCAATAATGTAGGCTTTTTATCGAACCCGACCTCCTTCGCCATATCCTGCAAAACAATATCCTCATATGAAGCATTCAGCTGCTGAGATATATAATCAGGGTCATGCATTGCCCTTTCCAAAGTTTTCTTTGGTACAGATGGAAAAGACGGCGTTGTTTCTGCTGCTTGGTAAATGCTACTATACCACTTTTCCAGCTCCGGGTCACTACTTGGATTGTCCCTGAACCTCTCTAACCTTTGCACAAATGCATTTGGGTCTTCCACTACCTCTGTAAAAAAGCACAAACAATTTGGATGCGCAGGCATTGGCGGAGCATCCTCTACTCGGTAAACACCTGGCCCAAACCCTTGGTCGGCATATGCTAACTCATCACAAATGTCTTGCTCTGGGTGTTCTGAACTTAATACCCACTTCACACCTCTACATGCAGGGTTATATGTCGCACTCTTTAATGTGGCATCACCATGAGCCGCTGATAACTCT
>JAKPCK010000098.1 GCA_029553295.1 Deltaproteobacteria bacterium
TTTTTGATGTCTCTTTCATCTTCTTTGTCAATCATTCCAAGAAGCTCATCTGCCGCCTCAACGATGTTGTCATAGCCCTGCTGTGCTGCTCTCTGCTTTGCTGCTATGACTCCCCTGCGGTAAACTTTGCCATTTTTGCCAAAAGGAAATTTATATCTCTCTTTTGTCTCCTCATCCGCATCTGTGTCTATAGCTAAAAACCATTTTGCGTATTCACTCCATCCGCCGTCATTAAGTATTTTATTTCCATCATCAGCATCAAAGCTCCAGCTTGATGTCTTATCCACCTTGCCAGCCTTAATCAGGCCTTTTGCATGGCTTATGCCTTTTGGGTTAGTTTGAATGGCCATTTTTTTCTCTCCTCCTGCATCTGAGCCTCTTCAGAAATAAGGCTCATATCTTTATCAATATCCTCGATTTTAATGCCGTATCCCTCCATGAGTGCCCGTTCTCTCTTTATTTCCTCGAGGATATCCTCAAAATCAATACCTTGTTCAGCACAAATGCGGGTTCTTGTTGTAAGTCCATTTTTTAATTCCAAAATTTTTGCCTGAACATCTTTCAGCGGGTCTACCCAGTCCCATCGCCTCGGCTGCCATTCTGGGGCTATAAATCTTTCTAATTCTTGAAAAGAAAAAGGCAGCCGCCCTGCAAGGACTGCCATTTCAAGCCATTCTGGATATATTCTTTCAAGAAAGTTGTCTATAAACCAGCTTTGAATATCCATCCAGTATTCACGTTCATCTATTGCCCCTGCACGGAGCGAGGAATAATTCACACTTTCGAGGTCATTACAGAGGGTGTTGTAGTTGCAACCTAAACCAGCAGATATGCCACGAAGCATGGCTTTTACAAAATCAGAAAATTCTGCTGATGGTTGGCCCGGGTCGAATGGCTTAAAATCAACACCAGGGGGTAGCCTTTCGAGGGCGCCTGGCTCAACTTCTGTGATAAAGTTGCCATCTGCATCCCTTTCACCTTCGTATGAGGCTCCTTCTATGTCCTCCGTAAAGAATCCCATTTTTGATGCGGCTACCCTTGCGGCCACTACCTCTGCCTCCTCATATGCACCAAGCATACGGAGTTTTATCATTGCAGATGCAACCCACGGCACGCCTCTCGATTGTGTGGGTCTTTCCTTGATGAAAAGATGTAATATTTCTTCTGCGGGGATGCGAATATGTCGATTACCTGCATATGAACGCTCCCCTGGGTGTTTCTCAAAAAGATGGTAGGCAACTGGTTTCCCATATCTATTTTTCTCAACACCCATAATAATACGATTCCCGTTGGGCAAATCCTGATTCAGGTCTTCATCGAGAAAATCAGCCTCGAGGATTTGCAGGGCGTAACGATATGGATTATCATATCCCCTTATTTTGCAAATCAGCACTTCACCGTCACGGGCTATTGTGCGTAAAATTATCTTTAAAAAATCACGGAGAGATAATGTCTCACAGACAGAAACATACTGTCTTGCCCATCTTCGCCACTCATCCTCAATGATAGAATTTGATTTTATATCGAGGTCATTTGTGGTCTTGAAATAGACCTTACTCTGAAGAATTATTCCCTTTGCACCAACAGTATTTATCTCAAGTTTACGCAGAAAATTGCGCATATAATCATCATTTCGTTCAAGATCTCTTGAGCGTTCTCTTAATCTTTTTAAATTCCAGCGAAGATATTCGTCTGATGTGAGATTTGCCGTTACCCAGTCCCATGTGAGGTTGTTCACCTGGGCGCCCGTGTAATTGCGTTTTCTGGGCTTTTCTTGTTTTCTTCTGAATTTTATTTCAAACCCGAAGAGGTTCATCTGCTAAACCTCGTATAAATTTTATTCAGAGGTTTTAATCCTTTCGCCACTCTTTCTGCTGATAATTCCTGCTCATAAAGGGACTTATATTTACGCCACGCCTGATAAAGTTCACCTGCAGACATATGGCGTATTCTTTTATCGCCAATCTGATATTCGAGGTCTGTGCGGGTCGCCCTGCCCTCAATGGCTGCTTCGAGAGCATCAAGGACTTTTTTAACATGACTTCTGCCATCCACACCTGATGCAGGTGCGGGTAGGACTGTAACTGTCCCTGTCGAAACTGTATAAACATCTTCATCATTGGAGAGCTGTGCAACATAGCTGTATTCGCCTGCGGTTAATTTTGAAGAATCACTTGCAGATATGGTGATGAGATATGAGTATTCAGTATATGCCTCGCCTTGGGCCGTAAAAGAGGAAGAGCTGTTGAAAAAAGTGTAGGTTAAGGTATATTCTGAAGTGGAAAAATCAGAAGAGACATCCAGAATCCATTTGACAGTATCCCCCACCCTGAAGCTGGCAGGCTCGTATTGATATATCTCTGGCATTTAAAAAAGCTAATAGCACAAAAGACGCAAGATGTCTTTACATGATTTTCATCATTTTTACACAATTTTCACAGTTTTTTTGTAAGCCAAAAAAAAATAAAAAAAAATCAAAAAAAACTTGACAACAATTATATCATGTGATACATTTATATCATGAAGACAAAAGAAAAACAGAAAGGAGGTAATGATGGATAAAGAGAAAACTAAAATCATAAGGATTCGAAATGTTCCAGAGTCAGTCCACCAGGCTGTCAAGATTCAGGCGGTTCAGAAAGGCATTAGCATGGAAGCGTTAGTCTTATCTTGGATTATAGAAATCTTAAAAAATAAAGGAGGGTTAAAATGAAAAAGATGTTAAAATATGCTGATGAGAAAGGCAAGCTTTATTATTCTACATCTCAAAGCAGGTTCGCTCAGTTCACAAAGACACACGAAATAAAATCTGCTATTTTTCAGGGGGAAACGATATTGACAAGAAAGCAGGCTGAGGAATTGACGAGAATTGGGAACGGCGTTTATATGAAAATTCGATAAAATAAAGTCGGGGGGGGCTGAAAGCCCCTCTTTTTTTTATCCCCTTGTCGTCAGAAGACTCCCATTACGTAAAAGTAAACTGGTATCCTTGACAGGATTACAGTGTAGCGGTGACTTGGACACACCTTAAGTAATCAAACTTCTCAAGAATCTCCCGCTTCTAAGCGAAGCGAAAGCGGGAGAGGGTTCAAAATGATTATTTGATTTTGACATAACGCAGAATCGAACAAATAGATTGACAAAGTGAACTTAAAAAATATATAAAAAAACATAATAAAAATTATTTTTAAGGGATTAAAATAATACGGTAACTTTTACGGTAACAAAAAATATGGTGGGTGTAATTCAGGGAAATAAAAAGTATTTTTTTTAAATTAAAATCCCTGCCTCTCCGCCATATATATCCAAATAGTTAACCTGTGTTAATATAGTTTAAATAAAAGCAGTAAAAATTCAATAAGCATTCCTTTACAAGAGGAGGGGATATGGACCCAAAGGAAAGTATAATCCTTGCCCTTGACGTGGAGCACTTTGAGGATGCCAGAAGGCTTGTTATGGAGTACAGGGATTATGTGGGTATGTTCAAGGTGGGCAAGCAGTTGTTTACCCATTGCGGTCCAAAGATTGTTGACTTTATCAATATGAAAGATTCAAAGGTCTTTTTAGACCTTAAATATCACGATATACCAAATACAGTATCCAAGGCAGTGATTGAGGCGGCTAAGCTCGGGGTTGATATGCTAAATATCCATACTGCTGGCGGCCTTACAATGATGAGGGAATCCAGGTCAGCACTAACCAGCATCACAAAAAAACTCCAGATACCAAGGCCTAAGATCATAGGCGTTACTGTCCTGACGAGTATCGATGATAATGAATTAAAGGTAATGGGTATTGATATTACTGTGAAGAAACTGACAAAAAATCTTGCCCTTCTTGCTAAAGAGGCAGGGCTTGACGGAGTTGTGGCAGGCGGGGAAGACATAGAGATGATAAGAGAGCTATGCGGTGATGATTTTGTTATTGTTACCCCTGGGGTAAGGATAGGAGAGAAAAAAGATGACCAGAAGAGGACCATCACCCCAAAGGAGGCAATAGAAAAGGGGGCAACATATATAGTCCTGGGGAGGACCCTCCTTGAGAATCAGGAACCATTCTTGCTCCTCCAGAGCATCTATAAGGATATATTAAATGCCTTATCTGAAAAACAGAGATGATATACTCGATGCATTAGAAAGTAATCCAAAAAGCGTAAGAAGATTATGGATTGAGGCAGGATTTGAAAACCAGTATGCCAGATTTATAAAAAAGGCTAAAGAGCAGGGCGTTTCCTTCAGGATAATCCCAAAAGAGTCATTTTCAAAGAGGTTCAAGGATGCAAGGGCACATATCTGTCTGGAAAGAGACGAATTTTCCTATACAGACCCTGACAGCTTTCTTTTGAATATAAGGGATTATGGTGCATCATTATTTGTCTGTGCCTTTGACGGCATCTACGACCCCCAGAATCTTGGAAATATTATAAGGTCGGCTGTATGTTTCAATGTCCATGGACTCATCCTTCCCAAGGACAGGTCCTGCGGTGTATCAGATACAGTCATAGGCATCTCAAAGGGTGCAGTGGAACGTATAAATATAGTAAGGGTTACTAATCTTGCAAGATTTCTGGAGGACCTAAAAAAGGCAGGTATATATTGCCTGTGTCTTGATGAGAAGGGTGAGGGTATACTATCTGATATGGAATTAAGACAGCCTTTATGTCTTGTTTTTGGCAGCGAGGAGGGGACAAGGAGACTTACAAGGCAGAGGTGTGATGGGGTTGTCAGGATACCCACATCAAAGGGATTTGCATCCCTTAATGTAGCCACCTCTTTTGCTGTGGCTTCCTATGAGGTTTTAAGACAGAGGGGCTTTGATATGTAGCCTCAATGATTCATTGACATATTTATAGAATTTTTATAGATTATCCCATATGTTAAAGATAGGTGTTCTGTCAGATACCCATCTACATAAAGTTACCACTGAGTTGAGAAACCTCATGGAGGTGGTTTTTAGAGATATAGACATACTCTTTCATGTTGGAGATATGGTAGACCTGGCTGTCTATGAGTATCTCTCCAACTGGAATATAAAGGCAGTAAGGGGCAATATGGATAGCCCATATGTTGTGTCAATGCTCCCTGAAAAGAGGATAGAGGAGATAAACAATAAAAGGATAGGATTAATACATGGATGGGGCTCCCCAAGGGGTATCGAAGATAGGGTCATGGCAGAGTTTAACGATGTGGACATAATAATATTCGGTCATTCCCATGTGCCGTTGATATCTAAGAGGGACAATATAACCCTTTTTAACCCTGGCTCATTCAGGGACACGAATACGGCAGGGATCATAGAAATGGGTGATGAGGTTTCATTTAGACACATAACATTATGACAATAACTACACGTTTTTTATCCATTCCAAGTCCTCATTTGTGGATTCGATAGATGGACACAATATATCTCTCATTCCTCTGGCATATGCATCAACCCTTTTATAAAAACCTGTGGACAGGCGAATACATGCTGCCGTGGGTCCTCCTTCACAGCACAAAAGACTATTTTGATATGCCCTATATGCTCAAGGAATACAGAGGGATAAGGCAGAACTTCAATATAGTGCCGTCACTTTTGATACAGATTCTTGATTATGAAAAATCGCAGGTCAGGGATATCTACCTCGATGTATTTAAAAAGCCAGCGGAAGAGCTTACAGAAAATGATAAATCCTTTCTTCTGATGAATTTTTTTAATGCAAACTGGGAGAATATGGTTAAGCCCATCCCCAGATATTATGAGCTTTTAAGAAAGAGGGGTTTTTATTACTCCAGGGAAAACGTAGATAGTATAAGGCGATATTTTTCAGAACAGGATTACAGGGATATTCAGGTCTCGTTTTTTCTTGCCTGGATAGACCCTGTTTTTTTTGACATATACGAGCCCCTCCGTGAGCTTAGAAACAAAGGCGGTAGGTTTACAGAGGAGGACAAAGGGATAATCGAATCTGTCCAAAGGGATATACTAAAAGGTATTATACCGCTATATAAAGATTTATCCCAAAACGGCCAGATAGAGCTTTCAACATCACCGTTCTATCACCCCATCATCCCCCTTCTTATAGATAACAGGGTTGCAAAGGAGGCATTACCTGATATTGCTCTGCCTGAAAGGCCCTTTGCCTGTCCAGAGGATGCCTCACTACAGATAGAAAAGGCCTTGAGATACTTTGAGGGTGTATTCGGGTTTACCCCTTATGGGATGTGGCCCCCTGAAGGCTCTGTGAGCAACGATGCCCTGAAACTCTATATGAGGCATGGGATAAACTGGGTTGCCACAGATGAGGCCATATTATTTAAAAGCCTGAATATGGAGGGGAGAAAGGGTCAGGAAAATCTCCTCAGCCATCCAGAATATCTATACAGGCCGTACAGATTTGAAAGAGATGGCAATACAATAAACATTATATTCAGAGACAGGGAACTCTCAGACCTTGTGTCATTCCACTATTCCAAGATGTCCCCAAAGGATGCGGCAAATGACCTTTTAAAGAGGATACTGAAAATAGGTGATAGCATTAGATACAAACTACCGACACCACTCATCAACATTACCATGGATGGAGAAAATGCCTGGGAGAACTACATAAATGATGGAAGGGATTTTTTCAGATATCTATACGAAGGTATTGAAAATGAGAAGAGGATAAGGTGCACTACCATTTCAGAATACCTGAAAAACACCGACAGCTTTGGTCACATGACAAACTGTTTTGCCGGTTCATGGATAAACCACAATTTTTCTGTCTGGATAGGGGATGTGGAGGATAATACATCATGGTCCCTCTTGACAGAGACAAGGGATTTCCTCGTGTCAAAGGACCCTAAAAGGGAAAATACCAATGCCTGGGAGTCCATATATATTGCTGAGGGTAGCGACTGGAACTGGTGGTATGGTGAGGAACATGCCTCGGAGAACGATGAGATCTTTGACCTCCTCTTCAGGGAAAACCTGTCCAATGTATACAGATTTTTAGGGTTTGAGCCCCCTGATAAACTTACTATACCTGTAATAATAGAGGACAGGGAGATAAGGCCTTCAAGGGAGCCTGTTAATTTCATCCATCCTATAATAGACGGCAAAATGACAAACTATTTCGAGTGGATAGGCTCTGGCTTTTTAGAGGGCAGGTCCCACGGCGTTGCTGTGCATGAGGCAGTATCACTTATGAAGGGTCTGTATTATGGCTTCAATGAAAAATCTCTATATCTCCGTGTAGACATAGATAAAAAATACATAAATGGTGCAAAGGATTTTGCCTTTGAGATACATATAGAGACCGCCCAGGCCTTTGATATTCAATACAATGTCCATGACAACTCTGTTAATGCCAGTATACCTATAGATATATGTTTCGTGGATATCCTTGAGGCAGGGATACCTTTTGAGTCCCTTAAGATAAAGCCCGATGATAATATTGAGATATGGGTATCGCTGAAGATAAAGGATATGAAGGTGGATAGGATACCCTCAAGGGGATACCTCTCCTTTCCTGCCCCGTCAAAGAATTTTGAGATGGAGATGTGGTATGTATAACCCTGGGGCGCACCCCTTTTGATAACCAGAAATCGTAAATCAACAGCCGATTAAGACCTGTTACACCGTGGTTTTCTGTTTTCGCCTATCACCCATCGCCTATAGCCCATAGCCCATTGCCTATTGCCCATCGCCTATTGCCCATCGCCCATTGCCCATCGCCCATTGCCCATCGCCTGTCTTATTTTGATTTCCTTATAGATGCCAGTAAGGTCTCCATCTCCTCCCTTACAACCTTTTCAGCCACATCAGATAGAATCTGTTTGGAATAGTTCTTCATATAGTTGCTTATGATAGGTGTCACCTTCTCTATGAGGCTGTCCTTTAAGGTCTCAAGGGACTGTTTTATAGCTTTTTTAAGCTGTTCTTCAAAATAAGCTGTCTCCTGGTCATCCTCGAAGGTAAAGGCTATCTTTGGTTCTTTTAGTATCTCCTGCATTATCATGCTTTCCTGTGGTTTCTGGGGCTCCCCTGAAACTGCCTTGCCAGTAAAAGGGGCTTCTTCAGGCTGAGGTCCTTTAGCAAGGTCCTCAAGCCCTGCAATCATCTCATGGACCTTGAAGAAGTTTATGGGTTTGTCTATGACCCCTGTTATGTTGGTATATCCCGACAAATCCGTCTTGTTGTTTATATCCTTCAGGAAAAAGAAATGGGAGTCTTTCAACATCTCACGCTCTTGGAGGTCTTCATAGACCTCTACCCCGTCTTTTTTATCGAGTTCAACGTTTATGATGTAGATATCAGGTTTGTATTCCAGGGCTATCCTTTCGATACTTGCCCCATCTGATGTATAGAAGAAATCATATTCATCCACAGGAAATACAACCCTGAATGCGTCTCTTAAACCTTCATCCTTGTCAGCGATAAGTATTTTTTTCATATGTCACCCCTCTTTTTATTTTAGTGTGCAAATATCTTATTAAAAAACCTGTGAACAGGTATAATATTAAAAACTGAGAGGATTATCAATATCAAGACAATGGTTGCAGCCACCAGATAAGGCATGTATCTGTATATTTTTTTTGTTTTTTTTGGGGTATCAACAAGGGTGGACATGCTCTCGTCATTAATGACTGCACGAACAGCGTCTCTATCCACTACCCTCTCTGATTTCGAATATAGATAAAGTAGACACCTGTCACAAATGATATTTATAACCCTGGGATATCCCTTAGATGTCTCATAGATAAGCTCCAGTGCCCCATCTTCAAACTGGACAAAGCCCTTTGAGCCTGCCTTCAATAGCCTATGGGTTATATAATGGTTTACCTCATTGAGATTTAGGGCTTTAAGCCTGTATATGACAGAGATCCTCTGGGATAGGTATCTCAGATGGGGCTGTTTCAGTCTCTCGATAAGTTCCTGCTGACCGAAGAAGATGATGTGGAGAATCTTTTCCTTATCTGTCTCGAGGTTAGAGAGTATCCTTATAAACTCAAAGGTCTCGTCGGTTATAAGCTGTGCCTCGTCAATTACTATAATAGTCTCTTTACCTTTTTTGTGCTCTTCCAGAAGAAAACCCTCGAGCCTTGAAAACATGTCTTTTTTCGATGAGTTATTATCGTAATCAATACCCAATTCAGTAAGCACAGCCTGAAGAAACTCCTTATCACCCATTATAGGGTTTAGAATTAGGGCGGTATTGTATGTGTTTTTATCGAGACTATCCAGAAAAAGACGGGATAGCACTGTCTTGCCTGTCCCTACATCGCCGTATATACAGGCAAAGCCTTCTTTCTGGAGTAGAAAAAACCTGAGATGCTCTGTTGCCTCTCTGTGGGTGTTTGATTCATAGTAAAAGTGGGAATCCGGCGTCAGACCAAAGGGCTTTTCTGATAGACCGAAATATTCAAGGTATGGTATCGCCATATTTTTTTTTAGATTATAGTATTGTGTGCAATTTATGCAAGATTTATTTTGCCAAAACTGAAATTTTCCTATAAAATTTTTTAATGCTTTTATCCATTATAATACCTGCATTTAACGAGATAAAAACCATATCAGAGGTTATAGAGAGGGTTGCTGCCACCCCATACGAGAAGGAAATAATTATAGTTGATGATGGCTCAACTGACGGCACAAGGGATTATCTGGAAGAGATACGGCAAAAGGCTAAAGAAGACGGGAGAGGGCAATTAAAGATTATATTCCATGAGAAAAACATGGGCAAGGGTGCTGCCATAAGAACCGGCATAAAACATGCCCAAGGGGATATAATAATCATACAGGATGCAGACCTTGAGTATGACCCCAGGGATTATCCAGTGTTACTGGAACCTATTCTGGAAGACAAGGCAGATGTGGTATACGGCTCCAGGTTTTTAGGCGGGCCACACAGGGTTTTATATTTCTGGCACTATGTGGGCAATTTGATGATAACCCTTCTGTCCAATATGTTTACAGATTTAAACCTGACTGATATGGAGACAGGGTATAAAGTATTTAGAAAAGAGGCGATAAAAGATATAGAGATAAGATCCAATAGATTTGGTTTTGAGCCTGAGATTACGGCAAAGATTGCAAAAAAGGGTTTGAGGGTCTATGAGGTGCCTATTTCATACTACGGCAGAAGCTATCAGGAGGGTAAGAAGATTACCTGGAAGGATGGGTTAAAGGCAATTTTCACCATATTGAAATATAATCTCTTTAGTAAGTAGATGGATACAAGGAAATCTATGTTCAGGCCCAAAGGATTTTCCCTGGTAGAACTTATAATTATAATTGTTGTGTTGGGCATAATTGCCGCAGCGGTTATATATAAAGTGGGCTCTATAAAATCAGACGCATCATCCAAAGCAGCAGTAGACCAGGTCATAGCCGATATACAGTATACCCAGATACTTGCCATGTCCCAGGAAGCACAGAAAAGCATATCTTTTACTGCTGGCTCCACTACATATACGGTTGCTGGTGAGACAAAAAAACTCCCCGGTGATGTAACAGCAGGAAATACCATAACATTTACATTTAATTCCCTCGGAGAGCCCATTGCAGGTGCAGGCGCAACGGTAACAATCGGGGATAAACAGATAAAGGTCTGGGCAATAACAGGAAAGGCTGAGGCACTATGAAAGGCTTTCATATCCCCATACTACCCAAGGCCCTGTGCCCTTATAGATGGATTTCCAACAATAGACAAAAAAGAGGTTTTACCCTCATTGAGCTTATAATCTTTATTGTCATTGCCGGGCTTTTTGTCCCTTTAGCATATATAGCCTTTACAACAGCACTCAAAAGCGGCACTACCCCTGAATCCATCACAAGGGCGAGATTTCTTGCAGAACAGAAACTCGAGGAGATTACAAAGGATGATTTCGACACAATTGTTACAACCTATCCACCGCCCACAAGCACATCCTATGCCAGTATCCCAAACAATAGCGGTTATCAATGGAAGTGGACTGTGGGTTATATAACCTACAGCGGCACCCCCCCTGTCATCTCTGATTCAGCATCTCCAACCAATTACCTTAAAATAATAGTCTATGTGAGAGAGCCCAGTGGATACGAATATGTTGTCCATACTATTATAACAAAAAGGCCGGGTTAGGAAGTTATGGTGAAAGACAAGGGTTTTACATTGATAGAGATAATCATCACTATTGTTATACTGGGGATAATAGGGGTATTCTCCTTTTCATTCTTTGGCTATCTAACACGGACATACTCAATGATGGGATCAAAAAGAACTGTCCATCAGGAGGCCCTCTATGCCATAGAGAGGATATCAAGGGAGTTAAGGGATGCTAAGGAAGTCAATGTAAACAACAATGTATTGCAATTCGAAAGGGCAAATCCTACAGGACAGGACAGTAATAAATATGTAAAATTTTATCTTAATGGCACTGACCTCTATCGGGATTCGGCAAGTGACAGTGGCTTTACGACGAACACTACCCATAATATCATTGCAAGAAATGTCACTTCCTTTACCGTATCACCCAGTGGCACACCCCTTGCATCTAATACTGTAATAACCATCTCTATAGGTGTTACCAGTGGTGAGACAGAGTCATATTCCACAAAGATCTGTCCAAAAAATTATTCAGATACAGGGGTATGCACTTTTACAGGAAGGAGTTTTGGAGGCTGTTATGAAGATAAGATTAACTGATAGGGGGGTATCCCTTGTTGTCTTAATTGTGATTATAACAGTCCTTGGTTTTTTAGGTGCAGGCATAGTCTCCTTTATGGGTGCCAAACACAGGGCCTATCCTGTTCATGTCCAATCCCATCAGGCACTCAGCCTTGCCAATGCAGGGATTGAATTTGCTATTAGATATGCCTATGATAAATATCAGATAGGTCAGTCTGTTAAGGACTGTCTCGGCTCCCCTGTTACGGTAAATTTTGGTAATGGTAGCTTTACAGTCCAGTATATAGGCGGCTCTAATTATACATTAAAGTCAGTAGGTACTTGCGGCAGTGCCACAAGAGAGGTAAGGCTTAATAAATTCCCTGGTTATAGTATGGGATCCGGCTTTGTATTGACCAGTACAATAGATCCAGCTTATATTCCCTCATACCATAGTTCAAATGTCTCAGTGCCATTAACCAACCTCTATGACCAGCCCATATACATAAAACGTATGGAATTGACCATGAACCCTACCCAAGGAAGTGCCAACCGTGTCCAGACCCTATATTTGGGGGGAACCAAAATATACGATTATAAAGATGATCCATCAAACCCCAACAAAGAAGGTCATGGAGCAAATGAGGGTATATGTATCCCCACATCTGGTGGCGCTGGTTGTCCTACTGGTTCTTTGACACCTGCTAAGATACCTTATGCCTTTAATCTCAACACTGCCATACCCCCAGGGGGTATTACAGAGATTCTAAATTTTAATTCTGCCTCTGTTAGGGGTTCATACTGGGTTAAATTTACTTATGATTTTAATACAAGCTATACAAATGAAAAGACAGCTACAATGACCTTCACAATAGATTAATTAAAGGTCTTCATATGAACTAAATAAATGAACATCCTTGTGTTTTTCAGATTAATTGTATATCATTCAAAAGAAGAACTTAAAAAAATAGGGGGGTATAATGAAGATTCTAATCACAGGTGGAACAGGTTTTGTGGGGAGGGAATTGACCTCCCGTCTTATCAGAGAAGGTCATGAAATAACAATCCTTACACGCTCCATAAAATCACCACAGAAAACCCAGACAGGTTTATCGTATCTTGAGGGCGACCCCAATACAAAAGGGCCTTGGCAGGAAGCTGTAAAAGAACATGACGGTGTTATAAACCTTGCCGGTGCATCTATATTCAGTAAATGGTCAGAGGAATACAAAAAGGCCATAAGGGACAGCAGGATGTCTACCACGAGAAATATAGTAGAGGCCATCCCGGAATCAAAAGAAAAAAGATTTCATCTCTTTAGTGCATCTGCAGTGGGCTACTATGGCTTTCATGGAGACGAAGAATTGACAGAGGCATCTCCTCCTGGGAATGATTTTCTGGCAGGGGTTGCCACAGATTGGGAGAATGAGGCTAAAAAGGCACAGGATAAAGGCGCCCGTGTGGTGATTACAAGGTTTGGTATAGTCCTTGGGGATAAGGGTGGTGCATTGAGCCAGATGGTGCCGTTGTTTAAAAGATTCATAGGTGGTCCAATAGGCAGTGGAAGGCAGTGGTTTTCATGGGTTCACATAAAAGACCTGGCAGAGGCCTTTGTATTTCTCATAAAGCATACGGATATTACAGGCCCTGTGAATGTCTGCTCGCCCAATCCTGTAAGGAACAAGGACCTTGCAAGGGCCATAGGCAGGGTTCTAAACCGTCCTTCTTTTATGCCAGCGCCGTCTTTTCTGGTAAAGCTCGTCCTCGGGGAATTCGGGTCAGTGATACTTAAGGGCCAGAAGGTCATACCAAAGCGGCTCCTTGAAAATGGTTTTTCATTCCAGTATCCTGATATATATACGGCATTACAGAATATCTTAAAGGGGATGAACTAACCTCTCCATTTAGACCGAACACCCCTCTCACCAAAATAAGTTATAGTAATAGCCGCAGAGTTGTTGGTATAATTAACGAGTAGGAGGTAGATTATGAAAAACATCTATGAGGATAACTCGTATTCTATAGGTAGAACACCTCTTGTTCGGCTTAACAGGGTTACTGATGGTGCGCACGCAACGGTGCTTGCAAAGATAGAGGGTAGAAACCCCGCATACTCTGTAAAATGCCGTATAGGTGCGGCCATGATATGGGATGCCGAGCGGACAGGCAGACTGAAACCAGGCATGGAAATTATTGAGCCCACATCAGGCAATACAGGCATAGCCCTTGCCTATGTGGCTGCAGCAAGAAATTACAGACTAACACTTACCATGCCTGAGACCATGAGTATTGAGAGGAGGAAACTCCTTAAGGTCTTTGGTGCCCATATCATACTCACAGAAGGTGCAAAGGGCATGAGAGGTGCCGTAGAGAAGGCAGAAGAGATAGCAAAGAGTGATCCATCCCGATATTTTATGCCCCAGCAGTTTGAAAACCCTGCCAACCCGGCCATTCACGAGGCAACAACTGCGGTAGAGATATTAAACGATACAGATGGAAAAATGGATATATTCGTAGCAGGTGTAGGGACAGGTGGAACCATCACAGGGGTGAGTAGATTCTTTAAAAGGATAAAGGGAAAGAATATTATCTCTGTTGCTGTGGAGCCTGCCCATTCGCCTGTATTGACCCAGACTGTAAAAGGTGAGGAAATAAAACCAGGCCCACACAAAATACAGGGAATAGGAGCAGGTTTTGTACCTAAGGTACTCGATTTAAGCCTGATTGACAGGATTGAGCAGGTGACAAATGAAGAGGCTATGGAGATGGCAAGGAGGCTTGCAAGAGAGGAAGGAATTTTATCCGGCATATCATGTGGTGCAGCGGTTACGGCAGCAATAAGAATTGCAAAAGAACCTGAAAACAATGGAAAGACCATTGTTGTTATACTCCCTGACTCAGGGGAGAGGTATCTATCCACCCCTTTGTTTGAAGGTATATTCACAGGTATTGAAAAGGCAGTGGCATCAGATGAGGTTTTATGACGGTCTAAATCATAGCGCTTAGTATCGTCCAGTACTGGTTAAGATAAGGGGATAAGTAGAGGTTGAGGCCATTGCATACAGATAATAAGATACTTCAAGACAAGCTGGAAAAACTAAAGGTATCAATTAAGGCCCTCGGACGGGTTATCGTTGCATACTCAGGAGGAGTAGACAGCACCCTCTTACTCAAGGTGTGTGCAGACACCCTCGATGCACATAATGTAGTTGGTTTTATCGGCACATCACCGACCTATCCCGTTGAAGAGGTGAAAGAGGCAAAAAAGATTGCAGATTATATTGGTGTAAAATGCATAATCTCCCATACAAACGAAATGGAGGATAAGAGATTTATTGCCAACAACCCTAACCGCTGCTATTATTGCAAATCGCACCTTTTTGATTGTCTATGGGCAGTTGCAAAGGCAGAAGGATACCATCATGTCCTTGAAGGCTCAAACCTCGATGACCTGAAAGATTTCAGGCCTGGAAGAAGGGCCTGTGAAGAAAAGAATGTGAAAAGCCCACTTATTGAGGCAGGTCTCACAAAGGATGACATCAGGGAACTATCAAGGATACTTTCTCTACCCACCCACAGCAAGCCCTCCCTTGCATGCCTGGCGTCGAGAATACCTTATGGCACGCCCATCACAGCTCAACTCCTCAGAAGAATTGAGCTTTCAGAAAAGGCTGTGCAGGCCCTCGGTATAAAACAGGTACGGGTGAGGTGCCACAACGATATGGCAAGGATCGAGGTAGATGAAAAAGATTTTATCCAAATCTTGCAGCACCGTAAAAAGGTTGTAGATGCACTTAAGCAATACGGTTTTTTATATGTGACGATAGACCTCCAGGGTTACAGGACAGGGAGCATGAATGAGACCATGGGGTATAAAGGGTTACTTGAAGAATAGAAATCCAATAAATATAATCTCATTATCATGGAAACAGGCAATAAAATAGTAGCAATAGGCATGAGCGGAGGGGTTGATTCCACTGTGGCTGCCATGCTCCTTAAGAGGCAGGGCTTTATTGTTGTGGGTTTGACCATGCAGATATGGGACAATTCTTTTCCGTGCACGGCCACAAAAAGCGGTTGCTATGGACCCAACGAGGTGAATAATATTGAAGATGCCAAAAGGGCCGCAGCCAGACTTGGCATTGACCATCATGTAATTGACCTCCGAAATGAATACCGTGATGTAGTGATTGAATATTTTCGCCAGGAGTATGCAGGGGGCAGGACACCCAATCCTTGCATCATGTGTAACACAAGAATTAAGTTCAGTGCACTCCTGGAGAAGGCGCAAGCGAGCGGGATATCCTTTGACCTTTTTGCCACAGGCCATTATGCGAGAGTTTCTTTTGATACTCTTTCAGGAAGGTATCTTTTAAAGCGGGGTATAGACACATCAAAAGACCAGTCTTACTTCCTCTACAGATTGACCCAGAGACAGCTTGCAAGTGTTTTGTTTCCCCTTGGTGGTCTCAAAAAAGAGGAGGTGCGCGCCATGGCAAAGGAGGCAGGATTTGAAGAATGTCTTATGAGACAGGAAAGTCAGGACTTCCTGGAATGGGATGACTACGGCATACTCCTCGATGGGGGTGGAAAACCTGGAAATATAGTAGATGAAGAGGGTAATGTTATAGGCAGGCACAAGGGCATTGGTCGTTATACTGTAGGTCAGCGAAGACTTTTGAACCTGGCAGGGATGAAAGAGCCTTACTATGTCCTGCGCATCGACACAAAAAGGAACGAGATTGTAGCCGGGCCTAAGCGCTCTCTTATCCATTGGACGCTCATCGCAGAAGACCTCCACTGGCTTATCCCATTCAATGAATTAAAATACAAAAAACTCTCTGCCCAGATAAGATACAGGAGTATCCCAACCCAGTGTGAAGTCGCCATGATGGAGGATGAAACAGTGAAGGTCATTTTTGTGAACCCTCAGGAGGCTATTACGCCTGGCCAGTCTGTTGTATTTTACGAAGACGATATAGTGGTGGGAGGTGGTATTATAAAAGGTGTTGTCGAAAACAAATAGTCGCTATAGCACCGACCAAAAAACTTCTCATTAGCCTATCTTTGGGTCTATCCAAAAGATATGAGGCCTTTCTGTGGGGCTGAATGTGCGTTTTTGTATTTTTTCAAGATACTGATATTTTCAGGCTCATGGTGTTTATTGTTATTTCTTACCCCTGTGCATCTTTACTGAGTGTCCAGGACCTAACCCAATCTTCCTTCCAATAGATTCTATCCTTGAAAGCACACAACTTGAGCACTCTTGGGCACTTTCATCAATACAGGGTTTACCGGGATAGAGGAGATAATCTTTTCTATACTCAACAGGTGTATTATTTGGCATGAATACGTTGGCGCCCCGCTTTAAGGCAAGATTTCTCCCCTCACCGGGAAAGACGGCGTCAAAGGCCGTTGTGGCCGGGATGTGGGCATCAGGGTTGAATAGGCGAAGTACAGCGAGGGCCTTGAAGAACATCTCCTCTTCTCCTGCGTATGCATTTTTTTCATCTGCCAGTGGTGTATCGGGGTGGGGGATAAAAGGCCCAATGCCTATCATGTCAAGGTCGAGGTCACGACATAAGAGGATGTTATCCGCTAATGTGCCGAGTGTCTCCCCGGGGAGTCCAATCATGAAGCCACTGCCTGTCTGAACACCCAATTCCTTTAGGGCATAGAGGCAATCCAGCCTTTCGTAAAGGGTGCAATCTGGGTGAAGTCTTGCGAACAGAACAGGGTCACTCGTTTCGAATCTGAGAAAGTATCGGTCCATGCCACATTCTTGCCAGTATCGATAAATCTCACGGGGTCTGTTTCCCACTGAAACCGTTACAGCAAGAGAGGTCTCAGCTTTGATCATCTTTATTATGTTGCCTATCTCCCTGTCGTTTATACCTGGGGTCTCTCCAGATTGGAGGACAACAGTTGTCTGCTGGCGTAAAGGCATCTCTCGGGCAACGGCAAGAATCTCATCCAGGGTCATGGTATAGCGGTTCACCAGGTGGTTAGATGCCCTTATACCGCAATAGAGACAATCATTGTTACATATATTGGAAAATTCTATAATCCCCCGTATGTATACCTCATCCCCCATGTGAACCTTTCTGATGTGGTCTGCCTGTTCATACAGTTCAGTGAGGTCATTGCCCTTAGACTTAAGAAGAGACACCACCTTATCCTTCAAGGCCTTTGATTCCCTGCCATTTTCTATCATAACAAGCCCTCTTTTCATAAAAGTAATATAATACCTAAAACAGTAAAAAATAGATAGGTTTGTTTAAGTGCAGGCAAGGAGTAGTCATTGTGGGAAAAAAGGGATGGGTCAATAAATAATAGCTGCTCCATCATCTTCTATCAAGGCATAAAGATGACGATACCCTATTTAAAGGCATCTTTTATTTTTTTTACAATAAGCTCAGGTTTTTTTAGGAACACCTCGGTATCCGGTGGAATAGATTCTGTTAGCCATACGTTTCCACCTATGACAGAGCGGGCACCTATTACAGTATTGCCACCCAGTATAGTGGCATTTGCATAAATAATCACATCATCCTCTATGGTGGGGTGGCGTTTTTTCCTGCGAAGGGATTCCACCTCTTCTTTGCTCAACGATAGGGCACCCAGGGTTACACCCTGATAAATCCTCACACGGTTGCCTATCTTGGTAGTCTCACCTATAACTACACCTGTGCCATGGTCGATAAAGAAACTCTCACCGATCTCAACACCCGGGTGTATGTCAATCCCTGTAAGGCTGTGGGCATATTCAGTCATTATCCTGGGGATTAAAGGCACTTCATGGATATGGAGCCAGTGGGCTATTCTGTAAACACTTATGGCATATAATCCGGGATAGCAAAATATAATGTCATCAAAATGACATGAGGCAGGATCTCCCTCATAGGCTGCTCTTACATCCTTTGATAACATCAGCTGAATCTCAGGGATTGCACCTATAAACTGTAGTGCTATCTCCTGCCCCTTTTCCTCACAATAGACACAGGGTCTATTAAACCTCAAACAATCATGGCGTATTGCAAGGGTTACCTGCTCTGAAAGGGTATCAAAAAGCTCAGTTACCTTCTGTCCAAAATAGTACTGGATTTTCACTTCATCAAGACGCTCGGATGTAAAATATCCAGGGTATATAATCTTGAGTGTCCTGCCTATAATGTCTACAATTGCCTCTTTTGAGGGTATGGATTCGGGCAGGATATGGTGAAAGCGACCGTCCCTGTTATAGAGACCTATAATTCTATCTATATATTTGGGCAGTTCTGCTCTTTTCTGGTTCTTCTCAAGAATCTCTTTTAAACACTCTTGCCTGTCATCTAAATTTTCTTTCATTTGAATACCCTAAACACTGCTACATGCCTCTTGTTCATGTCTCCAGTACGGTGACATCTGTCTTAGCCTTTCGATGATCTTTGGCATGACATCTATGACGAAATCTATCTCCTCTTCTGTATTGTAAATGCTGAGACTGAAACGCACAGAGCCGTGAATCATTGTATAGGGCACACCCATAGCCCTGAGCACATGGGAGGGCTGGATGGAGCCCGATGTGCAGGCAGAGCCTGAAGATGCACATATACCGTACTGGTCTAAGAGCAAAAGTATACTCTCACCCTCCACAGATTCAAAGCTCATGTTGGTTGTATTGGGTAGCCTGTTTTGTCTGTGGCCGTTTACCTTACATCGGGGAATCTTTTTTAGCAGGGCGTTTTCAAGCCTATCCCTTAATGATTTTACATAATTATTTTCCCTCTCCAAATTGAGATAGGCAAGCTCACAGGCCTTTCCAAGCCCTATTATGCCAGGCACATTCTCTGTGCCTCCCCTTCTTCCTTTTTCCTGATGACCTCCTATTAAAAACGGTGAAAAGCTCGTCCCCTTTCTTATATAGAGTATGCCTATCCCCTTTTGTGCATGGAGTTTGTGTCCGGAGATGGAGAGCATATCTATCTCATTGTTTTTCATGTTTATGGGTATCTTGCCTGCTGCTTGGACCGCATCTGTATGAAACATAATACCCCTTTCTTTTGCAATGGATGCCATTTCCTCCACAGGGAAGATAACGCCTGTTTCGTTGTTTGCCCACATGATGCTCACCACTGCTGTATCAGGGGTAAGAAAGCGTCTATAGGCATCCATATCTATCATACCATCGCTGTCAACGGGTAGTTCGGTTACCCTGTAGCCCTTTGCAGCGAGCCTCTCGCATAGCACCTTTACTGCAGGATGCTCCACCCTGCTTGTGACTATATGGTTCTTGCCGGGATTTACTGAAAGGGCAGATAGTATTGCAGCATTGTCGCTTTCTGTCCCGCAGCTTGTAAATACAATCTCATCGGGCTCTGCTCCAAGGAGGGATGCCGCCTTCTCCCTTGCCTCGGCTATCTTTTTTGCCACCTGACCGCCAAAGGTATGGATACTGGAGGGATTTCCGTATAGATCGCGAAAATAGGGGAGCATCTCTTCTAATACTTCAGGTGCCACCATTGTTGTGGCATTGTTGTCGAGATAAATGGTCTTCATTGTGTAACCTCCTCTACAACTAAATCAGGTAAAACAATTTCTCTTAACTTTGCCTCCACAAAACCCTTGAGTGTTGCCTGTGAGGCCATACAGGATGCACATGCACCCCTTGTGGCTACAAGGATTCTGTTTCCTATGACATCTATGAGTTCTATATCCCCACCATCGTGTTTTAAAGAAGGCCTGATCTCTCTTTCAATGGCCTCTTCTATCATCTTTATCTTCTGGATATTGGTAAGTTTTGGCCTCCCTGCAGAGGGCTTTTTAATCTGTGTCTCCTCTGAATAAATCCGGTCTATTATGGCTTTTATCCTGTCACTACATTTTCCGCATCCACCCCCTGCCTTTGTATAATTTGTAACCTCCTCTACTGTTGTAAGATGGTTCTGCGTTACTGCCCGCTCTATCTCGGCCTCTGTTACCCCAAAACATTCGCAGATAATTTTCTTGTCCGCTGTCTCTTCCTTTTTGCCGAGATAGCTGTCTATGGCCTTTGTGAGGGCCTCCTGACCAAGGACAGAACAGTGCATCTTTTCAGGGGGTAGCCCGCCGAGATACTGGGCAATATCCTGATTTGTAATCTTTGCAGCCTCCTCGATGGTCTTGCCCTTTATCATCTCTGTTAAGGCAGATGCAGAGGCAATAGCACTTGCACAGCCAAAGGTCTTGAATTTGGCATCTATTATCCTTTTGTTTTCATCGAGCTTGAATGTAATCTTTAAGGCATCACCGCATGCAATAGAGCCCACCTCGGCAACACCATCAGGGTTTTCTATCTCTCCTACATTTTTGGGATTTAGAAAATGTTCCCTTACCTTGTCTGTATAGTCCCACATATATTGCTCCTTATTTAAAATTTATCTTTAAAAAACGAAAATCACAACCAAAATATAAAGATAACCTTGACAATTGTCAAGGTAAAATCATATTATTTCTATCAAATTAATAGGAAATAAAATGAAGATATCCACAAAAGGCAGATACGGTTTACGCTCCATGATTGACCTTGCCATAAACAGTTCTGGCAATACACCTGTATTTATATCTGATATTGCAAAGAGACAGCATCTCTCTGAAAAATACCTTGAACATATCTTCGGTGCCCTCCATAAGGCAGGCCTTGTGAGGTCTATAAGGGGCAGAAAGGGCGGGTATCTCCTTCAGAAAAACCCTGAAGAGATTACACTGAGCGAAATAATTACGGCACTGGAGGGAAAAATAAGCCTTGTTGAGTGCGTCTTGGACCCTGATATATGTCCTTCTGCAAAAAAGTGTGTAACAAGAGACCTCTGGCAGGGTTTAAGCGACAAGATAAACGAATACTTAAGTAGCCATACCTTGAATGACCTAATTCAGATGCAAAAATCCAGAGAGCAAAACGACACCCTCATGTATTACATATAAAAGATTTAGGTGTTTTTTTATTCTTTATCCCCCGTCCACCATACTACCCTGTTTTATGAAGTACCAACCTGCTGGGTCGGATATATATTCTATAGAGTCCATAATCCGTAGGTAGTGACCCCTCTCTTCATATGAAAGGGTAAGATAGAAGCGTTTTTCAAAGTAATCATCTGTTTTAGCAGCGAGCTTTTCATAGTATTTTATGCTCTTATCCTCCATCTCCAGGGCCAGTTTTAATGCCTCTATATCGTTTTTTGACTTCCTCGCCTTCTCCACAAGGGCGTCCTGGAATACCTTTTCCAGATTACCTGTGAAACCAGAACCTGTAACCCATTCCTTTATTGTTTCGTTGTTCTTCAATCTTTCATATATCTGGTTTATCATCTTTATGTGGTATTCCTCTTCCTTGACAAGGCCCTCGAATATCTTTTTAACAAGGACATTCTTTGCCTTCTCTGCAGATTTGAGATAAAAATCAATGCCATCCTTCTCTAATTTTATTGCCTTTTTTAATGCGCTTTCACCTTTTACTGCCATAAAACCCTCCTTGATAACAGACTGTAGACTATAGACTAAAGGCTATAGACTCTTGCAATATATTCTTCGATTTAAATCTCCATATCCCACTTTTATTCATACCTTTTTTATCGCTGCATTTGCCGCAATGAGTATGGGGTCCCATACAGTTGCAAAAGGCGGGGCATATCCAAGGTCAAGTCTTGCTACATCATAGACAGTCATCCTTGCAGACAGACATGCAGCAAGTGTGTCTATCCTGTGGGCTACACCCTCTTGGCCTACCATCTGGGCGCCGAGAAGCCTGCCACTGCCCTTTTCTGCTATGAGGGTCACTATTATGGGTTTGCCTGCTGGATAGGCACTGCTTCTTGACCTCCCCTTTATGGTTGTCACAGAATAGTCTAAACCTTCCCTTTTTGCCTCTGCCGGTGAGAGCCCTGTCCTCGATACCTCCAGGTCAAATATCTTTGTAATAGCTGTTCCTGCCACACCCTCAAACCTGTTGTTCTTCCCTGCAGCATTTTCCCCTGCAATCCGTCCCTGCTTGTTTGCTGTTGTACCAAGGGGTATATAGACCTTTTTGCCTGTAACTATGTGGGTTGCCTCTGCACAATCTCCTGCTGCAAAGATGTCAGGCTTGTTTGTCCTCAGGTATTCATCCACCTTTATAGCACCGCTAACACCCAGTTCTATGCCTGACTGTCTTGCAAGTTCTGTATTTGGCCTTGCACCGATTGAAAGGAGGACCAGATCAGCCTCTATCTCACCTTTATCAGTTATGACCTTTGTCACTGAACCCCTTATACCTGCAAACCCCTCCACCGATGTCTCTTTCAGCAGTTTTACACCCTCTGCCTTTATCTTGTCCTCTACAATATCTGTGATGCTTGTATCCATATTACCCAGAACCCTGTCTGTCTTTTCTATGACAGTTACATCAATACCCCTTTTTTTAAAGGATTCACACATCTCCATACCAATGTAGCCACCCCCTACGATCACTGCCTTCATCTGCCTTTTATTCTCGCCGAATCTGTTCACGTATAGGCATTCAGGAGAGCCAACACATACCTGGAATATCCCCCATTCATCTATGTATTTCTTTATCTCAATGCCGTCTATGAGCGTCCTTATGGTGAAGATGTTCTGGAGGTCTATACCTGGAAGTGGTGGTTTCACAGGCAGGCCTCCTGTAGCTATGACGAGCCTGTCATATCCGTATCTCTTCTCCTCATTTTTATTAAGGTCAAAAACAGTTACCTCTTTTCTATCTATATCTATGGCCCTTACCTCATGGCGTATGCAGACATCTATATTACGTTCATCCGTGGCTATCTTTGGTGTCAGGGTTATGAGGTCGTTAAAATCCTTTACATCATTGGATATGTAGTAAGGGAGGCTGCATGCACCGTATGATATGAAATAGTCCTTTTCAAAGACAATAGCCTCTCCCTCTGGTTTCAGTCGCTTGAAACTGCTTGCCGCACTCATACCAGCGGCAACACCTCCTATTACTATAAGTCTCTCCTTATCCATCAAATCACTTCCTCCATTAAAGATTTTTCTTTTCAAACCACCAGAACAGGAGTATCCCTCCTATTACAAATATGGGGATTATGAACCAATGGTTTACACCAAGGGCCTGTGGTATTGTAATCTTACCGAAATCCCCCCATGTCAATACGGTCTTTTTCATAAAAGGATAGAGCTCTGCGTATATAGCTGCACCTACATGCATACCTACTATACCCCATATTGCATCCCATCTACCTTCTCCCAGTGCACCGGCGAGATATGGATTCCAGGCCTTTTTCCCATTGTCTTTTTCTGTCATATTTACCCCCTTTCGTCTTTATTCAGTGGTTCAAAAACTGTTAAAGACCTAAAACCGTGTTGAGGTATACCATGCAAACCCTAAAATCCCTTTAGGCGAATATATGAATTATTTAAAATATAAGACCTTAGCAGGGCTTTGAAAAGGCCTTATTTTTTTTTATTTTTTAATAGAGCAAGGCAAAACCTCCATTTTATATCCTATGGAACCGTATCTTTATGTTTAAACATGGCATAAACATAGCGATATGCAGAGTAGAGACTGAAGAATAGGGCGCCATAGATGATATAAATGCCAGGTTGATAGAGGTATCTGCTATATGGACTGAATAGTATGAACGCTATACCTATTATCTGCAAGAATGTCTTAAGTTTGCCGGCAAAGGAGGGGTATATTATGATGCCCTCTATGGCATAGAATGACCTCAGGCCATTTATAATGAATTCCCTTGCCACGAGCAGTATGGTTACCCATAAAGGTACCATCCTGAAATATGTAAGGGTTATAAGGACAGATGCCACAAGGAGCTTGTCTGCAATGGGGTCAAGATAGACCCCGAGCCTTGATGTAAGGCCCATCCTCCTTGCCATATAACCGTCAAGGCCGTCTGTAATCCCGGCTATTATAAATAATAGACCTGAGGCAAAAACCAGTTTTTCATCCTGCGAGGCTATAAAGAATATAATTATGGGGATAAACAGTATCCTCAGGATGCTCAGCCTGTTAGGCAGGGTCCATACAGATGCCTTCTCATCTTTAACTTTCATTTTGTTTTTTTAATCTGTTGTAATAGTGTTTGACCCTTTTTATGTATGTTTTTGTCTCCTCTATGGGTGGGACACTCATCTTATGCTCCATGACCTTCTGGGGGCCTGCATTGTATGCCGCAAGGATTAATTCGAGGTCGCCTTTGAATATCTCGTCGAGCATCTTTATATATTTTATGCCGCCTTTTATATTCTCATCAGGGTCAAAGGGATTTTCCACCTTCATGAGCCTTGCCGTATCAGGCATCAACTGCATGAGACCCTGGGCCCCCTTGGGTGAGACTGCATAGGGATTAAAGTTCGATTCTGCCATCATTATGGCCTTTATGAGGGAGGGGTCAACACCATGGGCCGATGAGTGCTGCAGTATCAGTTTATCGTAATTTTTGTTGTCCATATTTATATTTTTATACACTACAGACCTATTTGTTTCAGGGACTATAACATGGTATCGCTTGCCCACAGGGGCTATGTTGGTGAAGTGATATACACCCCTTGAGTCAATATAACCATATATCCCTGCCATGACCTCCATGGGGAGAGAAAGGATAAACAGGATTATGGCTATCTTCAATAACATTGGGATTATTGTCTTAAACTTTTTAATGCTTGTCAAGACTTTTGCGTTGTTATAGTATTAAACTGCTATGAAAGGTAGACTATATGTTGTTGCAACACCCATAGGCAACCTCAAGGACATAACACTGAGGGCCATAGAGACCCTGCAGGGTGTAGACATTATTATTGCAGAGAACAGGACACATTCATTAAAACTCTTGAGCCACCTCGGTATCAAAAAACATATAATAACCATAAACAGCTACAACGAAGAGAGAAAGTTAAAAGAGATTATAGGACATATGAAACAGGGTAAAGACTGTGCCCTCATGACCAGCGCAGGCACTCCATGTATATCAGACCCCGGGGCAAGGGTTGTAAGGGCGTGTCATGAATTCGGGATAGATGTAATGGCTGTGCCTGGTCCTTCAGCGCCCATAAGTGCCCTCTCTGTCTCCGGTCTTTTTGTAGACAGGTTCCTTTTCTATGGTTTTCTTCCGCAGAAAAAGGGTAAGAAGATAAAGATTATGACAGAGCTTTCTTTGCTACCCTATCCTGTTGTATTCTTTGAATCACCCAGGAGGCTCTTAGAGACCCTTATCTGTGTAAGAGAGGGTTTTGGAGAGAGGTTTGTGGTGGTGTTGAAAGAGATGACAAAGATCTACGAAGGGATAACAAGGGGAAATATTACAGAGGTCATAGAATATTTTGAATACCAGGATATAAAGGGTGAATATGTTATCATTGTAAATGGCAGGGAAAGATGAGATTAAATGTCGTGCCCTTGCCTTTTTCACTTTGAACCTCTATTGTGCCATTATGCTCTGTTATTATCTCATGGACTATATATAAGCCGAGGCCAATACCCTTACCCTGTTCCTTGGTTGTAAAGAATGGCTTGAATATGTCCTTTATCACATCTTTTTCCATGCCATCCCCTGTATCAATGATTTTACATGCTATATGGGTGCTGTCAGGGTTTAGGGTCTCTATGATTATCATACCCTCTTTTTCACCTATGGCATCTATGGAGTTCTTTATAAGGTTTATAAAGACCTGACATAGTCTGGCAGGATTACCCATAATAAGGCTCATCTTACTGTTTAGCCTCTTCTCAACAGTTATTCTTTTGTTCTTATACTGGTTGTATAAAATCCTCAGGGCATCGTCTATGGGGTTATGGATATCCATAAGTATCTTTGTCTCTTCCTTTTGCCTTGATGCATCCAGGAGACTCCTTACTATATCCCTTGCCCTCTTAAGTTCCCCAAGAGAGAAAACAAGGTCATCGTGGATCTCCTCATCCTCTTTTGTGTGGTCTATGTAATATTCTATAGTGCTCATGACGCTGGCTATGGGGTTATTGAGCTCATGGGCAACGCCTGCAGCAAGTCTACCAACAGCAGCAAGGCTTTCATTCTGTATAAGGGCCTTTGTCCTTTCATCCACAAGCCTCTCAAGGGAAAAAGAGAAGTCCTGTATCTTCTTGTATGCCTGGGCATTGTCAAGGGCAAGGGCAACATGGTTTGCAAGTATAGAGAGCATCTCAAGGTCTTCATTGGTATAGAGACTCATATTACCTTTTTCGCCGAGGAGGATACAGGCAGGATAGGACTGGGAATGGACAGGCACAGATAACCTGTAGCCATTATGCCACATGGGGTCATCTTTACCGAGGATGGAGGTGGATTCGTTTTCATCTAATTTAGATACCAGCCTAAGTTCACACATCTCGAGCAGGAATGTCTCAGATAGCCTCCTCTCCACTGTCTTTTTTATCTCCTCAACATCGTAAAGCCTCATTATCTCAAAACTCAGATCCCTTATGGCCTGTCTGCTCCTTATAAATTCCTGCTCCATGAACTGTATGATGAACTCCTGGATCCTTTCTTTTGTGAAATAGATGAGTAGAAAGGTCAGAATCATGGAGACCACATAGATGACCTCGTGTTTCATGGAATCAGAAAACAGGCTTTTTAGCACCGTTGCCATAACAATAAAAAAACCTGATGACATAATGAGGAGTGTAAAAAACACAAGACCTTTGTTTAAGAATATCCGCCATTCCATAATGTCATGTCTGTATATGGCATAGCCAAAAAGACACATGGGGATAAAGACAAAATTACCAATGGGATAGAGTTCATATCCCTTCATGATTATGACATCAAAGTGGTTTACAGAGGCGGCAAGGCCAAAGCTCAATAGAATGTATTTGACCCTTGTCTTTTTCTCTGCTGTGGTCTCTTCCCTTATGCCTTTTATAAACAGATATATGGAGATGGCAGTGCTTATGGTGCTTAATACCCCAAATATAAGAAAAAGAGGGCCAGACTGGGCAAAATAGCCAAAGAAAAAATGCTTGGCATGGGTGAGATATAGGCTGGATTGCGTAATGGGTATGAGGAGGATGGAGGTGAGGTAGAACAACTTTACAAGGGGCATCCATTGTCTGTAGCCTGTGGCAAGGACAGTAAAGTGGAGGTAAAGGGGGATTATAAAAACAAGAAAGATATGGTCTATCCTGCTGATTCTGATGGCAAGCCCTTTATCCTCAATGACGGTTAGTATTGTCTTATCCAGGTTTAAGAGGCATCCCACAAGACATATGAGGGCAAAAAGGAGATTAACAGGGGCATTCCTTGACTTGAATATACCCATGAGAAACAATATAAAGAGTATGATAGAACTGATAAGAGGCGGTAGGGTATATATCTCCATCTCTATTATACGGAAATTACAATAAATTTGCTTATGGGTGCAAGAAAAAACTGATTTTTTGTTGATTATTCCTGACAATATGTTATTAATTTAAATATGGTAAAGCCCAGGATACTCTATGATGCTGTCTCCTTCATCCTGGCCGGGGGCGTAGGTGTAAGGCTCCATCCCCTGACAAAGGACAGGGCAAAACCGGCAGTGCCCTTTGGAGGTAAATACAGGATAATAGACTTTACCCTTAGCAACTGTATAAACTCAGGGGTAAGAAAGATATTCGTCCTGCCCCAGTATAAATCCCACTCCCTTATAAGCCATACAAGGGATGCATGGAGCATCCTTAACCCGGAACTCGGTGAGTTTATAACCCATCTCTCTCCACAGATGAGGGTGGGCGATGACTGGTATAAGGGCACAGCAGATGCGGTATATCAGAATCTCTATCACCTTGAACAGGTGGAAGGCGAGTATGTATTAATCCTATCCGGTGACCATATATACAAGATGGATTACAGCCATTTTATAAGGTATCATAAACAAAAAAAGGCAGACCTCACCATATCTGCCATTGAGGTGGATATAGGTGAGGCACATCGCTTTGGCGTCATAGAGGTGGACAGTTCATCAAGGGTGTGCGGTTTTGAAGAAAAGCCTGAAAAACCCAAATCTATACCTCATAAACCAGATAAGGCATTTGTATCCATGGGCGTCTATGTATTCAACAGGGATGTGCTCTTTGAGATCCTGAAAAAGGATGCGGAGAAGGAGACCACCCACGACTTTGGAAAAGATATAATGCCCCTTATGTATAAAGATTACAGGGTATTTGTCTACAGGTTCGGCTCAGGAGGCAGTAAAGATGCGAGCTACTGGCGGGATGTGGGGACCATAGATGCATACTGGCATGCCAACATGGACCTGGCGTCTGTAAGCCCTGTCTTTAATCTGTATGACAAAAAGTGGCCCATAAGGACATACGAAGGCCAGTATCCACCGGCAAAGACGGTCTTTGCCGATGAGGATAAGGGTAGGGCAGGGAAGGCTCTGGATTCTATTATATGCAGCGGGGTCATAATAAGCGGTGGGAGAGTGGAGCGGTCAGTGCTGTCTCCTGGCGTAAGGGTAAACAGCTATGCAGAGGTAACAGAGTCAATCCTTTTCAACAATGTCACCATAGGTATGAAGGCAAAGGTTAAAAGGGCAATAATCGATAAGGGTGTAAGGGTCCCTGATGGTATGAAGATAGGTTATGACCTCAAGAAGGATGCCCAGCGCTTCTATGTATCTGAAGAGGGCATTGTTGTAATACCAAAGGGCGAGATACTATAATCTTCTTTAAGATATCGATATAAAAAGGGAGTGGGTAGATGCCAGAGATACGTCTTAATACCATAACAGGGGACTGGGTTATTATTGCCACAGAGAGGGCAAAGAGACCTGAAGATTTTAGTTGCCAAAAGGAAAAAAGAGAACTTCCATCTTACTCTGAGAGGTGCCCTTTTTGTCCTGGCAATGAGTCCATGACACCGGATGAGACATTCAGGATTGCAAAAAATGGGATGTGGTCTGTGAGGTCTGTCCCGAACAAGTTTTCTGCCCTGTCTCCTGTGGGAAACATAGAGAAATCAAAGGATGATTTTAAGTATGCCATATCCGGGGTAGGGCTCCATGAGGTCATAATAGAGACACCCCAGCACAACATGACAACAGCCTTGCTACCTGTGGAACAGGTATATGACATACTCCTTACCTATCAAAACAGGATGCTTGCCTTCTACAGCGACCCGAGGATAGAACATGTAATCATATTCAAAAACCACGGCGTAGGTGCCGGGACATCCCTTGAGCACCCTCATTCCCAGATAGTGGGTATACCTGTGTTTCCAGGTCAGGTAATGGGTAGGCTGGGAGAGGCAATAAGGAACTATTATTATGTAAACTTTGGTGAGTGCCTTTACTGCACATACCTGAAAGGCGAGTTAAGAGATGGCAGTCGCATAGTAGCAGAGAATGATTCGTTTGTTGCCTTTGTCCCCTATGCAGCCCTATCACCATTTCATTTGTGGATATTCCCGAGAAAACACGATGCATGCTTTGCCAGTATCGATGAAAAACAGCTCCTCGACCTGTCATACATCCTCAAGGATATCTTGTTAAGGCTATACAAGGGCCTTGATAACCCTGATTTTAATTACATGATCAGGTCCCTGTCCCCAAGGGGTGCTGACTCCAAGTATTTTCACTGGTATATAGCCATAGTCCCAAGGGTATCGCAGGCAGCAGGGTTTGAACTCGGGACAGGTATGTTTATAAACACAGCCCTCCCTGAAGAAAGCGCCAGGTTCCTCCGTGAGGCAATATAATATAATGGCAAATCTGCCATATATCCAAAAAACATACATGCATACCCAACCCTGACCATTCAATTCATTGTATGCAAAATAATACAGGGCTGTAATTAAGAATGGTAAAATTGTGTTGACAAGCCTGACCAGTTTAGTCAGATGCTAATTTCATGCCGCCGCCCACTCTGCAGAGAGAAGGGCTGCCTGCTCCAGCACCGTCTCGGTGGCCTTTTCCTGCTTGTCCGGCGGGTAGCCGTACTTACGCAGGATGCGTTTTACCAGGCGTCGCAGGTTGGCGCGGACGTTTTCGCGCACTGTCCAATCAATGGAAGCATTCATTCGGACGGTCTGCACCAGTTCCTGAGCGATCCTCCTCAGTGTAGGCTCGCCGAGTACTTTCACCGCGCTATCGTTTGTCTCCAGTGCATCGTAGAAGGCAAGCTCTTCCTCGCTAAGTCCCAGTACCTCGCCCCGGCTGTCAGCCTCGCGCATGTCTTTTGCAAGCTGAATCAGTTCTTCAATGACCTGGGCTGCTTCTATTGCTCGATTTTGATAACGGCGGATTGCCTGCTCGAGCAATTCCGCAAAAGAGCGTGCCTGGACCAGATTCTTCTTACGCCGCGTCCGAATTTCCCCTTGAAGCAGTTTCCGCAGGAGTTCCACGGCCAAGTTCTTTTGCGGCATCCCCCGCACTTCAGCCAGAAACTCCTCGGAGAGGATGGAGATGTCAGGCTTCTTAAGTCCCGCTGCAGCGAATATATCTACAACACCTTCAGGTGCGATTGCACGGGAGACGATCTGCCTGATTGCGTGCTCCAGTTCCTCCTCGGTTCGCTGCTCACCATGTGCCCGCTTTGCCAGAGCAGCGCGCATCGCCTGGAAGAAAGACACATCATCCCGGATGGCAAGGGCCTTCTCGTGGGGAACCGCAAGAGCAAAGGCTCGCGAGAGTTCGGACACTGATTTTAATAGCCTGTCTTTGCCATTATCCTGTGCAAGAATGTGTTCCTGGGCAGCAGGCATTAGTGCTATCCGCTGCTCAGGGCTGCCGGTTTTCCATATCGTCCAGTCAAAGCCGTAAAAGAGATTGCAACATACCTCGTACTTCTCAAGCATCACGGCTACAGCTTGCGCCTGGTCAATGGCTGTGGTGCCAGTGCCGCCGCTTTCCGTGTATGTCTTTAGTGCGGCTTTTAGTTCGTGAGCCAGACCCAGGTAGTCCACCACAAGTCCTCCGGGCTTGTCCCTAAACACCCTGTTCACCCGCGCAATGGCCTGCATGAGACCGTGTGCCCGCATTGGTTTGTCAATATACATGGTATGCAGGCTCGGGCAGTCAAAGCCAGTAAGCCACATATCCCGCACGATGACCATCTTAAAAGGATCATTTGGATTTCTAAAACGGTTGGCAAGGAACTCCCGACGGCGTTTGTCCCGGATGTGTGGCTGCCACTCTACAGGGTCCGAAGCAGAGCCGGTCATAACAATCTTTATCAGTCCCCGGTCGTCTGCTTCGTCGTGCCACTGTGGGCGTAGGGGCGGATGGCCATTAACCCCTACGCAAATAATGTTGTAAAGCTCCACACATATACGCCTGCTCATACAGACCACCATGGCCTTGCCTTCTAAGGCCTCAAGGCGCTGTTCAAAGTGGTTCACTATGTCCTGGGCCACCAATCGGAGACGCTTCTCTGCACCGACAATGGCTTCCAGCTGCGCCCACTTGGTCTTGAGCTGCTCTTTACGTTCTATCTCTTCTCCCTCGGTGACCTCTTCAAACTCAGGGTCAATTCTTGGTTTTTCGTACTCGTCCAGGTCCAGTTTGGCAAGACGGCTTTCATAGTAAATGGGCACCGTAGCACCATCCTCCACTGCCCGCTGGATGTCGTAGATGGAGATGTAATCGCCAAATACCGCGCGGGTGTTCCGGTCGGCAAGTTCAAGCGGTGTTCCGGTGAAGGCGATAAAAGAGGCATTCGGCAGGGCATCGCGCATGTGGCGGGCATATCCATCAATAAAGTCATACTGGCTACGGTGTGCTTCATCGGCAATAACCACAATGTTGTGGCGGTAGGATAACACTGTAGGGCCAGGCCTTGTGCCGGCCTCAAATGGGGAAACCACAAGGGTTGCCCCTATATCGGGAAGGAATTTCTGGATCGTAGTAAAGATGACCCCGCCAGACTGAGTAGCTAATTTCTCACGCAAATCAGCGCGGCTCTGTGCCTGAACTGGGATCTGGCGCAAAAGGTCCTGACAACGTGAGAACGTGCCAAAAAGCTGGTCGTCCAGGTCGTTGCGGTCGGTGAGCACAACTATAGTGGGATTTTCCATTGCCGGTTCCCGGATAATGCGTCCTGCATAAAACACCATCGTCAGACTTTTGCCCGAGCCCTGGGTATGCCAGATCACGCCAATGCGCCGGTCGCCCGGCTGCGCATCCTTGAATGTCCCTGAGCCATAGGGTGGTCGGGGTTCCGCAATCCCGCGCATAATTCGGCTGGCACGCAGGGTTTCTTGTACAGCGACTTTGACCGCATGGAACTGATGGTAGCCTGCAATCTTTTTCTCCAGCCGACCGCTTCCATCATCTTCAAATACAATAAAGTCGGAGAGGAGAGCCAGAAACCGTGTTCTTTCGCAGATACCGTTTAAGAGCACCTGGAGTTGAGGGACACCCACATCCTCCACCTGTTCGCCGGAAACTGTGCGCCACGGTTTAAACCATTCACGCCCGGCGGTAAGTGTCCCCAGCCGTGCCTCCAGGCCATCTGATATAATAAGTAATTCGTTTAATGCAAAAAGTGTTGGTAGTTCGGCTTTATAGGTCTGTAATTGCTGGAAGGCAGTCCAGATGGTTGCTTCTTCATCCGCTGGGTTTTTCAGTTCTATAATGGCAACTGGCAGACCATTCACAAACAGCACCATATCCGGACGCCTTGTATGTTGATTTTCGGTGACGGTGAATTGATTGACCGCCAGCCAATCGTTGTTTTCAGTATCATCAAAATCAACGACGCGGGCTTGAGCGCCTGCGATACTTCCATCCGTTCGGCGATATTCTACCGTGACGCCATCGGTGAGCATACGGTGAAAGGCACGGTTACGTGCCTCCAGTGTCGCACCCGGCGGATTTATTATGCGACGGAAGGCATCCTCCAGGGCTTCGGGTGGCAGGTCGGGATTGAGCCGTGTCAGGGCATCGCGCAGGCGAGCGCCAAGAACCACCTCGCGGTAATCAGTCCGCTCGGCAAAAAGACCGTCAGGGGCGATCTCCGGGCCGTAGGCGACATGCCAGCCAAGGGATTCGAGCCAGGTGAGGGCTGCGGATTCAAGATGGGATTCAGTCAATACCGCCATATGACCTCCGGTTCTGGTGCGGTGGCCTCTGGGTTTTCACGGTCCCATGTCCAGCGGGCGGGATTATGGAATATGTATTGGCGGATCCGGTTCAATGAATCCTCGTTGCGGATGATGTGTTCATAATAATTGCGTTGCCAGACCGGCAGACCGGGCGTGCCACGCAATTCATTGATGTGGCGCGATGAAAACGTTTTGAATGCCCGAACAATTTCCGGCAAACCGTGTTTGGCCGTAGGGGCGGGTTTCAAACCCGTCGTTATCGTAGGGGCGGGTTTCAAACCCGCCCCTACAATGATGATAATTCCGTGAACATGATTTGGCATAACAACAAATGCATCCAATTCCACATACGGGTAATGATTTGGCAAATCATTCCAAACGCCGTGCACGATTCGCCCTGCATCGTTCAATCGCATTTCCCCAGCCACCACCTCGCCGAACAGGCACGCACGGTTATGCGTGCAAATGGTGACAAAATACGCCCCGACCTGCGAATAATCGTATCCCTTGATGCGGATGCTGCGGCGGTGGTGGCGGGTTTGAAACCTGTCCGTACAATTTTGATCAATCATAACCCCCGCTCCTTCAAAAACCGTTCCGCATCCTTGACCCGCAACTCGC
>JAKPCK010000106.1 GCA_029553295.1 Deltaproteobacteria bacterium
TTGCAGATTCCTCCAGAGAGAGGGGCATGGGAGCTCCACAGTAGAAACTTCTTTTTCCAGAACCTCCAGAGATGGAGCCAGCCTTTCACCATAGGTATAATCAAAACCTCCAGGATCAGGAGAGAAAAACTGCCTGGCATATGCATCAAGAGCCGTGATGCTCCAGCCCGACTTTTTGATAGGCCATCCCTCCAGGGGCCTCTCAACAATGATTTGAAGATTCTCAACTTCTTTAGTCCATGCTCCATGCTCATCCTGGATTCTTCTGCCATTACTGTTAATAAAACTGACTGCAGAATTCCAGGCTGTTTCTGGCACTATACCATAAATTGTATGGTTTGAGCTTCTACCTAAATAATACATCTCAATTTCCTCCTTACTTTAGGAAGTCCATAATGTTATATAATCTTTTCTCAGAACATATGAATGAGATAAATCCCTTTTCTAGGAGCATATGTAGATTTTGCTAAAGCTGACAGAGGGAGACCTATAGAAGTCAAGGGCTCTCCATGACCCTCTGAGGTAGCAGTTACCTTAAGATCTCTCTGCACAGCCATCAATTGCCTGAACTGCCTGGAATCATTTAGAAGCTTGAGTTTCCCCTGAATGACGTAAGAATCTATAGCCTGTGCCATCTCTTGCTTCTTTCTGAGGGAGAGATGCACAGGAACCAGGTTAAGGAGGGCTCCCTGCTCTTCCAGGACTTGTAGCTCTCCTCTGCTGTTATCTGCAAAAATTGTTGTGATCCTGAAGAGCTCAGAAGCTCTCCTAAGATATGTAAACTGTGAGATCTGAGAGGAGGTATCAGCTATATAATCAACATCATCAAACCATTTGGAAACTAGCTGAACAATGCTACCATCAGGCCTGACCTCCAGGACTGCCATATGACCTGGGTCTGACTTTTTACCAGGATCATATCCAGCCAGAACATAACCACCATGCACTGGCTCCCATTGATGAGCATTTGCCAGGTCATAAAAAGGCAGAGATTCATCTACACAATTTCTTAAAAGCTGGAGGTCAAAGTATGAGTTAGTAGTGGTTCTAGGCTGGCACATATACTCCTGCTCAAAGAGAGAAATCACACCAGAGCTCACTTTCACTTTTCTTGACTGTTGCATCTGTTTTAATTTTTCAAGGGTATACATCTCAGGCCACAGTGGCCTTTCTGTACCATCAGGATTTGTGATGATAGCTGGCCTCAACCTAAATGCAAATTCCTTTTGAATGTTTACGTCAAAATAAAAATCATCTTCTGACTGTGGTGTGCCAATTACATGGAGAACACCATCAAGAACAGGTATATTCATGATCACTGTTACAAAAATTGTATTGATTTTCCAAACATTTGTCCTAACATTAGGATCTGAATCATCCTTGAGAGGATCATCAACAAGGACTATCTCTGAATGTGTACCTCTAGAGAATTCCAGCAAGCCATAAGCTCTAATAGAGAACCTTCTTAAATTTCCTGAACCTTTCCACACATATCTGGCTATAGTATCTGCCTTTGATTTCTCATCATAAAGCCCCAAAGATGGCATTACACTTTCTTCTATCAAAAATTTCAACATTCTCATATGCTCATCTGCCAGGAGCTTTCTGTATGAAAAATACTGGGCCCTTATATTTTCTCTATCCCATCTATTTCTCCATATTCTCCACATAAGGTAGGCATAAAATCTCATAGATTTCCAGTGAGCTCTTGGCTCTATGGTTATTGTTTTCTTGTTCTCCTGAAGGAAATTACATTCATCTATGATAAATTGTCCACCTATGAATTTGCCAAAATGCTTCTCAACAGCCCATTTATATATTGTATATGTAAAATGAGCAAAGCTATCATAAGAATAAGGTAGCTGCTTCAGCTCATCTTCTGTTAATATTCTGCCTACATTCCTTTGGATTCTGGATAGCTCATCAGGAGAGAGCTTAATCAGCTTCAAAATTCCACCTCTGTATCACACACCTTTTCATTTAAAATCAATTTTCTGTACCTCCTCTGAAGCTCCTCCTCACAATATGTGATAAGGGTCTGGATATCACAGATATCCCATTCCCTTAATGTAGCCCTCCAGTCAATATCAAATAATCTCATACTCCATCAAATCTTTATGCCTCCAGCTACCTCCTTCATAAATTTTTGCATATCAGGAGGTGTTACCTGCATATTCTCAAGTATCTCCTCTACTAGGCTCTGGTTTATAAACTGACACACCACTACAGCAGATACAGTATCCAGATTGATATAGCTAACATTTTGACCTATTACATTTTTATAAACAGCTATCTTCTGTCCCTTATAAGTAATCTCTCCAGCAGGGGCCTTCTCTACAGCAGGAGCCACACCAGGCCTATAAATCTTCATATCAACCTCAACCATTTTATCTGAATTTTCAAATGTCATAGAGGCTACCTGCTGATACTTCCTGTCAATTGGATAGAAAATCATTGTATAATTTTGTGGACAGCAAACCTTAATCTCTGCATAGTCAACATACTGGATATACAGGCAGTCAGGCCCTGTTATTTTATTCCAGTCAGGAGAGCCCCACTGACCCTGGGAGCTGCTAAATGGAAAAATCAGAGCCTTATCCGCTGCAAAACTGGTAGCTATAGCTAAAGACAGCACCAGAAGGACAAAACTAAATCCAAATATCTTCTTCATACCTATCACCTCTCACAGCTCCTTAGATACTCCTCAACATCCAGAA
>JAKPCK010000119.1 GCA_029553295.1 Deltaproteobacteria bacterium
GACACCGGCACCAGGTGCAAACAGGACAATAATAACAGCATATTCACCCCAGACACTTCTTATGGGATACTCCATGATGGGCGGTTTCTGGGCACCTGAGCTAAAGCATGCAGGGTATGATAAGGTTATATTAAGGGGAAAATCCCCGAAACTGGTTTATATCTGGATACACAACGATAAGGTAGAGATAAGGGATGCAAGCCACCTCCATGGAATGGGTGCTGTCCAGACCCAGGAAGAGATAAAAAGGGAATTAAACCAGCCTAATGCCCATGTGGCAGCTATAGGTCTTGCCGGTGAAAACAGGGTCGCCATGGCATCTATTGAGCAGGGTCGCTCCAGTGCCAGCAGACTCGGGCTCGGTGCGGTCATGGGGAGCAAGAATGTAAAGGCAATAGCTGTTCGAGGGACAAAGGATATAAACCTTGCAAAGCCTGATGAGTTTATAGAGCTATGCAATGAGGTCCTGGATTATATCAAATTCAGGAATGAAAACCCTGTCCCCGGGGTTATGACCATACTTCAGGGATTGGGCTCACCCCAGGAGATGCTCCATGTGGATGAGAAATGGCATACAGAAAACTTTGTCTGGGGTAATGCCCGTGTAAGGAGAAAGGATTTCTGGAACAAGGAGATAGAGAAGAAATGGGCAGAGACACAGCTAAGCGTTAGAAAGAGACTTATAAGCTGTTATAACTGTCCCATGAAATGCGGTGCTATCATATCTGTCCCGGGGCTCTCTACATATATGATGAAGTGCTTCTCCAAGCTTACCTATTCCATGGCAGCATTTGTTGAGGACCTGGACTTCGGTTTCAGGATAGCACAGAAGGCCACAGAATACGGTGTTGATGGGTTTTCAACACCACAGACCATGGCCTTTGCAGTAGAGCTATATGAGGCAGGTATCCTGACAGATGCAGATTTCGAGGGTTGCCCCAAGGATAACCAGGGCAGGTTCTACTGGTTGCTGGATAGGATCGTCCGTCGTGAGGGCATAGGTGATATCCTGGCAGATGGGACATACTGGGCTGCCAAGAGGATAGGAAAGGGTGCAGAGGAGTTTGCCCACAACAACATCAAAAAGCACGAGCAGCTTCCGCTGAAGCTCGGTATGCTCAACCCTGTTTATTATCTCATGTATGCCACAGGCGAGAAGATAAATATAACTCAGATAGAGGGGCAGTTCCCACAGTCTCCATTCCCAACAATGGAGGAGAGGTTGAATTTTGTTAAAGACTGGATACAGGTCCCAGACGAGAAGTTCAAACAGTACCTATTAGACTGGGAGTTGAGGGGGGAGCGCTCCAACCCATATTACCCCACAGTAGATATGTCTGTTGATATAGTTGACTGGCAGGAGATGATGCATTATATAGACGATGCCCTTGGTGTATGTGCTGGTCTGTCCTCTTTCCCATTGAAACCACCATATCATATACATAACTATCCTAAGATAATATCTGCAGCAACAGGTATAGATATAGATGAGGAGGCACTCAAAAAGGTCTACAGAAGGAACAGAAACCTTGTAAGGGCCATCAATGTGAGAAGGGGATTAAGGAGGGCTGATGAACAGCCACCTACAGACCACTGGAAAAAGAGATTCCCAGAGCTTGAGAAACAGCTACTGGATGCATATTACAGGTTTAAGGGCTGGAATGACGATGGGATCCCCAAAAAGGAGACCCTGCAGGAATTAGATCTGGGCTATGTTGCCGAAGACTTAGAACAGAGAGGGATAATATAAAATGGCAAAGATTAAGAAAAAAATAAAAACAATTAAGGTCGATCTGGACAAATGTAATGGCTGCCGTGCCTGCGAGGTTATCTGTTCTGCATTTCACGCAGCCCCAAAATATAGCAGTAACAACCCGGCAAGGTCCCGTATCCGTATGATCCGTGACCCAATGAGGGATGTATATGTCCCTGTATATGCCGGGGAGTATACCCCTGCTGAGTGCATGGGTAGGGATAAATACATAATCGATGGAAAGGAATATGATGAATGCGGATTCTGCAGGGCATCATGTCCCTCCCGGGATGCCTTTAAAGAGCCTGACTCTGGTCTGCCTCTAAAGTGTGATATGTGTGAGAGTGAGCCACCTCTTGATAAGCCACTTTGTGTTAAGTGGTGTATAAATGATGCCCTTATATATGAAGAGAGGGAAGAAGAGGTGGATGAAGAGGTAAAACAGGAGGATGTGGAGATAGGCATCCAGTCATTGATAGACAAATACGGTCTTGACAAGGTTGTGAATACGGTTGCCAGGGTTACACAGAAAGAATAAAAAAAGACTAAAAAAAGAGGACTAAGATACCGTGGAAACATTAGCGCCCTTTAAAGAGGTAATAGATGAGGTAAAGGAAAAAGGTGGACAGGCAGTAAAATACTGCTATCAGTGTGGAAAATGCGATACAGTCTGCCCCTGGAATAAGGTTAGAAAATTCAGCATGAGGAAGCTCATACGGGAGGCCACATTTGGTCTCAGTGAGATAGAGAAGGAAGAGATATGGCGTTGCACTACCTGCGGAAAGTGCCCCCAGAGATGTCCAAGGGATGTGAGACAGATAGATGATATGGTAGCACTCAGGAGGATGGCAACAGGGTACGGTGTCTATGCAGGGTCAGTTAAGCCATACAGGTCTATAAGTACAGCCCTTGCATCTCAGGGAAATCCCTTTAATGAAGACAGGAAGACAAGGGCAAGCTGGGCAGAGGGCCTCAATGTAAAGACCTTTAAAGAGGGTATGGAGTATCTATATTTTCCATGCTGTTACTGCAGCTATGACCCGAGGCTTAAAAAGGTCGCCCAGGCCACAGTAAATCTCTTGAAGAAGGCCAAGGTAGACTTTGGCATACTCGGGGAAAAGGAGAACTGCTGCGGTGAGAGCATCCGCAAGACAGG
>JAKPCK010000134.1 GCA_029553295.1 Deltaproteobacteria bacterium
TTGTGAAAAAGAAAGGGAGGAAGACAACAATGAAAAAACTGAAAGAAATTGCCCGATTACTATTTGGAATACAATCTTGGTATACGTCCTATTGCCAGGGTATGTAACATATCCCCTTCAACGGCATCTCTGTATATGGAGAAATTTAAGGAGCTCGGCGCTACCTATAAAGAAATCTGTGAAATAGACGAAGAAGCCCTCTCTGAACTTTTGTTCCCTAAAGGAGAAAACCCATTAAAACCTCTGCCGGAGTTTGTCTTATCAAGTTTTTTTCTCAAATGACCGAGACTGGAAAAATTTGATAACGAACTGCTCAAACTTTTATTCAGTTTTCTCGCCCTCATTTAACGCATTTCTTAAAGCCATTGAACCCTTTCGTGAAGACACTACAGGGTTGATTCTGAACCGAAGCCCGGTCAGCTTTTTGATCAATGACTGTTCCATATCTTTCTGCAACATATAAATATCCCCAAGCGTTCTGTTTTCAGAAAAGAAAAGTTCCAGCTCCACAAACTTCTCCTTGCCGCTTGTCCGGGTATAAATGGTCCCGACTCCCTCATAGCGGTCATAATACGCGGAGAGAACTTTCAATACACACAACTGCTCATTCTCTGTCAGCGGCAAATCCATCAATGAGCGGAAGTTGTGCCAAACAAGCCGGGTACCGGCAAAAATCATATATATGGCCAGTGATAGCCCTATTGCGGGATCCACGCAGTTGCCGATCGCCGGCAATCCTAAATATATCAGCGCCCACCCGACAATAAACGCAAAGAGCACGCCAATATTACTAAGCAGAGCTAACTTGAAAGATAAGGTATATGATAAAAGGATGGGCGAAGGTGCGTCGGTCTCACGGATCATCCGGCGGCACACCAGATAGAAAATCACCAGGCGTACCCCTGTGATAATGACGGGAATCATCCCTAAAGCATAACCAACAGGCCGAGGCGTGAGAAGCCTGTTAAGCGCATCGTAGGCCAAATAAAGCCCGGTGGGTACATATAACACGCCGTCCAGAAATGCAGAGAAGTTTTCGAGTTTGCCGGTTCCATAGGGAAAAAGGTTCTGATTACGCCTGATTGTCTGCCGGACAGCGTAGAGGGAAAATGTCTGTACCGCAAAGCTTAAGGAGTACGATGCGAGATACACGAACAGCACCATAGAATCGGTGATGGTAGCTGTCACGAAAAACAGGGCTGCTGCGGGCAGAACGGTTACATAAGACCACAGCATCATCTTATAGAGGCGATTTTCATCGCCGGACTTTGTTTGCTCTTCGATGTTTGACACCTCCATTGTTAGTATATTAGATTACAATGCTCGTGTACATTAAAGGCAGTATAATACACCCATGAAGGGGGGTCAATTTTATTTGCAGAATAGGGGTCAAATCTATTGACTCTTAACAGGAGCAGTTAACGGTATATTCTCACAGCGAAAAACATAATTAGAAACGCAGTTATCCACCGCTTCCACGAGACGGCTTTGCTAATACTCTGCCGCACAGTTTTGTAATTTAAAATGCTATTGTTTTCTATGGCAGGGCGCTTAAGAATTTACCTGCAGGCATGACCCTTACTCTGCCATCATAAACATCATCTTTGCCTTCAAGGCTTATCTGGTAAAGATATGGTATATTCAAACGTTCACCGAAATAGTACAGGGCAGGATTAGTAGCGCTTTCACCATATCTGCATTCCACCGCAAACCAGGGTTTATCATTTGAGGTGACAAGAAAATCAACCTCCCTCTTTGAGGTGTCCCTGAGGTAGTAAAGCCCTATATCAAAGCCTTCCTGATCTTCAAGGGCATGCTTCATTTTCAAAAGATGACTGGCTACAAGATTTTCAAAACGGGCACCGGGATCAGGCACTGAAGACCAGTCCCAAAGGTAGAGCTTGGGGAGTTTTTTTAAAGAACGAACCCTGCTTCTGGCAAAAGGTGTAATGGTGAAACAGAAGTAAAGGCGTTCAAGGATATCTATCCAGTGAGTAATCGCTTTATGACTTACCTCGATGTTTTCACGAAGTGACTGGATGGATAAGGGACTGCCAACCCTGTCTTTAAGCATGTCAGAAAGTAATTCCATCATTGAAAGATCCCTCACGTGCTCAAGGTCTCTTACATCTTCACGGAAAAACCTGTCTATACGTTCTTTCTGCCACCTTCTCCAGTGTCTCTGATTCTGTTTCAAAAAAGGTTCGGGAAATGGTCCGTAATGAAATAATGGCATTATTATGTCCTTATTATAATCAGAAAAAAATTCTAATGCTTTATTGGGTTCATTAATAGTTTTCTTGCCGAGCAATTCGCCCACAGAAAAACCATGAAGCCTGTGGGAATAATATCGCCCCTGTAAAGAATCACCGCCCTTTCGATATATATCCAATCGTGCACTGCCGGTAATCAAAAATTTCAATCTTTCCTTATGCTTATCATATTCACCCTTAATCCAGTTCTTCCAGTTTTTATACTTATGCAGTTCATCAAAGACAATAGTGGCCTTTTCAGCAGGCCAACGCGCAGCAAGTATCTCCTTTCTGTCTTCACGATTGTCCCAGTTAAAATAACGGTCATTTCTATCTTTCAAAAATGTTTTTGCAAGGGTTGTTTTACCAACCTGTCTTGGACCTGATATAAAAACCATCTTTTCTTCAAGGTCATAAAGGATAGGTTCTTTTAAATAACGCTCTATAATCATATGATTAAATTTACCATAAGGCAAAAAAATACACAAATATTTTTACCATAAGGCAAAAAAATCATGTTGTTTTTTTCAATTAGTTATATAGCATGGTTTTCCATTAGAACCATATACGGGATAATCCTATACCATTACAGATTTATCTGGATTTATAGTTAGATTAATCTCTGGGAGATGAGGACATAGAGTTCATCGATGGATGCATTTCCCCGCTCTACTGCCTCAAGAGGATTTCTGCCCATGGCTTTTACCGTTTCGAGCGCTTCTTCAACAGAGAAACCTCTTCCTTGAACAAGCCATGCGGCATGGACAAAACCTGTTCTGCCCCTCCCTCCTGCACAGTGCACAACCACAGGTTCCTTTCTGGTATCTGACTCTTTTAAAAATAAAAGGATCTTTCTCAGTTGTTCTTTGTCACAGAGACAATAATCTTCAGTAGGCACGTGGAGCACATGGTCTTCACCAAATGCCCTTTTATATATCTCCAGCAGATCCACAAGATAGTATCCGAGCTGGCTCTGGGCAATAAGAGAACACACACGCCTGATACCCATATCTTTCATAAAGGATATCCACCTTTTTACCACTGTTTCAGGTATAGAACGGGCGCCATATCCTGGCATCTGTGAACCAAAGACAATATGTTCGTTTTTTGAGGCAGGTCCAAAAGACATTTGGAGCGTTCTTTTTTTAAGAATCTGTTTTATATCAAAAGGCAAATCACTATAAATCTTATAACCCCCGAGAATTACAACATATAAAAGTCTATCGTGTCTTGTGTTATGGTTTAAACTTTTTAATTTAAATTGTCAAATGTATGAGGAATTTTCTACACCTTAGTATATCAACCATTCGACAAAATATCCTGCTACAACGGCAACCACAAACACATTGATAGCAAAGGCCAGAACCAGCTTTTTCTTAAATATAGAGTTCAATATTATCAATTCCGGGATAGACGCCCCCGCCCCGCCTATGATGAGAGCAAGTACTGTCCCCAATCCCATGCCTTTACCCACGAGGGCAGCGCTGATGGGGATAATAGTTTCTGCACGGATATACATTGGTATCCCAATGATTGCTGCGATGGGGATAGACCACGGGTTGCCTGGTCCTGCAACCTTAATTAAAAGGTCCTGTGGGAAAAAGCCGTAGATAAATGCACCTATCCCGGCGCCGATGAGCAGATACAAGAAAACGCCTTTAAATGTATCAACCGCCGATAAAGATGCCCGCTTCATCTTCTCTTTGAATGATGCCCTTGTACCAGCTTCCACATCTGCCTCGAAGTCCACAGAGCAGCATGAGGCTTGCACTGAAGGTTGAGGGACAGCTTTTTCATCCGTGGCACAGCAACCTTTCGATGGCTGAAATACAGGAAAGGTAACAAGTGGTTGAGCAGCCTCAGAGGCACAGCAGCCCACTATAACAGGTTGCATTTTTACAGGGACCTTTTGTGCCTTCGGGCTCTCTCCACAGCATGAGCCAGTCTGAAAGCTCATTAATGGCTTAACCTGATTTTCCATGCCCATTTTAGATATAATAGCCGCCAATACCATTGACCCAATAAATGTAGTGAACACGTAGACTCCTGTTACTTTTAGACCGAATAGAGACAGCAGCAGGGTAATAATTATAGGGTTTAGAACAGGAGAGGCAAAGAGGAATGCCATAACAGGACCGAAAGGAACACCGCCTTTCAATAGACCGACGGTTATAGGGACAGTGGAGCATGAACAAAAGGGGGTTATGGCGCCAAGACCGGAACCTAAAAGATACTGAATCCATGTCAGCCGGTTGGATAGAAAATCTCTTATTCGTGATGGAGGCAGATACTCCATCAAAATACCGACGACAAACGAAACAGCCAAAAAAATGAGGACGAGTTCACCGCTAATAATAAGGAAGAACTTAACAGCAGTGACAAAATTATTCAACTCAAACATCTGCAATACCTCCAAAAATTTTTAACGAATATCTTTTATTTATTTGATTTATTTGAGAGACGTGTTTTGATATCTTCTAAAAAGATAAGTTCGTTATTCTCAATGGCCTTATATATATAAGGTATTGTGGACCGCCACGCCTCAACCGCAGTCTCATAGGCCTTAAGGCCTTGTTCTGTAAGGGTATATACCCTTCTCTTCTGAGCACCCTTTAACTGCTTGTCTTCCTTAACCTCTACATAACCATGTTTTGTCAACTCCTTAAGGATAGGATAAATAGACCCGAAGGTAGGAACACAGCAACCGTCAGTAATAGACTTCAACTCTCTCAATATCCCGTAACCATGATTAGGGCCACAAGACAACACCTTAAGAACGAGGATTTTTGTAAAACCTATATTAATTAATGATTTCCAGTAATCTGGATTTGTGAGCTCCATGTTAAAGCCTCATGAATTTATTATTAATACTATTATTATATCAATGCTCGATATAATGAAATTTATCATAAAAAATTTCTCCATGTCAAGCTTTTATTATTTCATTAAATACACCTTGACAAATTATGTTTGTGGTTATATATTAGTATTGACTCATATAAAGGAGGGCTAATATGTTAGATGACACATCCATTGAGATACTGTCAAGATTATTTAAACTTCTCAATGACCCTAACCGCTTAAGGATTATATTTGCCATAGATAAGGAAAGGAGATCAGTTTCCGAGATTATGGAGGCAACAGGTCTATCGCAGACACTTGTATCTTTTCACTTAAGGCCTCTAAGGGAAAGCGGAATACTTTCAACAGAAAGAAAAGGTGCGTTTATCTATTACAGCTTAACAGAACCTGGTCTGATAGACCTGCTCAAATCACTTGGAGGTGTAAAACTTAAAGAGGAAGGGGTAGATGAAAAAAAGGAGATAATCTGCCCGCCCATGAGTTTTATGCGTCAATGGATGGGCGAAAAATTTAATAAAAAGGAGGTATGAGCTATGAAAGAACAAGAAACAAAAATGGGTATGGGTATGGGTATGATGTCTGAGATGATGCAAAACATGATGCAGAATATGATGAAAGGTGGTGGCAATATGCCTGAGATGATGCAGAATATGATGAAAGGCAATATGAGTATGCCTGAGATGTGTATGAAGATGATGGAGCAGATGGCAGGTTCAATGAATGAGTCCGCTAAGGCAGCATCCTATGCCACACCTGAAATGAGAACCCTATTCGAGGAATGGCTCAAAAATCTCGAGACTGAGGTAGTAGAATTTGTTAAGGAAAAAGGAAAGACAACACCGTCCGATATAGCTGCAAAACTAAAGGTCTCGACAGACAGTGTGATATTCCTCATAGCAAAACTCACAAGAGAAGGAAAACTCACAATAGGAGAGATTAAGGTTGCTTAAGTAGTGGAAAAAAGATAATATTTTTTTAAAAAATCAATTGGAGTTGCAATGGAGGATATATTCGAAAAGGTTACAGAGATTAAGAACAAAGGCACCCGTTCCGCCCTTGCCATTGTGATAAGGACAGAGGGGTCTACCCCGAGAAAGCCCGGGGCAAAGATGGTAATCCTAAAAGACGGGGCCATCTTCGGGACACTTGGAGGTGGAGACCTTGAAAACAGGATTATAAAAGAGGCAATCAAAACCATTGATGAGGGTAAGCCAAAGATTGCCTCTTTTACCCTGGATATAGAAAAAGGCGGGCTCGATATGATGTGCGGAGGCACGGTGGAGGTATATATTGAACCACTACTACCTCCGGAGAAGCTTATCATATTCGGTGCAGGACATATTACAAGGTCGCTGGCGCCCATGATGAAAAAGATAGGTTTTCACGTGACTGTTGTTGATGACACCCCTGATTATCTTCAAAGGGAATACTTCCCTGACATTGAAGATCTCCATTTAGAAGATATGGCAGCGTTTGCGGAAAGACTTCCTTCTGACGCGAATACTTATGTAGTTATCCTTTCCAGGGGTTTTTCAAGGGATAAGGCGATTCTTGGTGAACTCCTTAAAAAAGATTTCAGATATATCGGTATGATAGGTAGTAAAAGGAAAATGGAGAATGTGATAAAAGGGCTAAAGGAAGAAGGTATGCCGGATGAGGCGTTTTCCAAGCTCAAAAGCCCAGTGGGGCTCGATATCGGTGCTGAGACACCGGAGGAGATAGCGATAAGCATAGCCGGTGAGATTCTTGCCGTCAAGAAAGGAAAGCTTGAGCTTGCATGAGCACATCAATAAAAAGGTAAGGAGGAGGGGATATGATTGACAGGACATTTGGTTTTATAGGCGGAGGAAGAATCACAAGGATACTACTCGGGGGACTTAAAAGAGCAGACAAAATACCTGAAAATATTGTTGTTGCTGATATAAACGCTGAGATTTTGAATAAAGTTAAGGCCGAATTTGAAAAAGTTGTGCTTACGCAGGACAACAAAGAGGCGGCAAAGCAGGATGTTGTTATGTTGGCCCTCCACCCCCCAATGATACCCGATGTACTCAAAGACATAAAGGATAGTCTGAAATTTGGATCAATTCTTATCTCTCTTGCACCCAAACCGCCTATAGAGATGATTTCCGCAATGCTTGGCGGTTTTCAAAGGATTGCCAGGCTTTTACCCGGTGCCCCTTCTATAGTCAACAAAGGCTACAACCCGGTTGTTTTTTCGACGTCATTTAGCGAAAGCGAGAAAGATGAATTAATGTCATTTTTTAGAATTTTCGGCGAATGTTTTGAAGTTGCCGAAGAAAAGATTCCGGCATATGCTGTCTGCGTAACAGGCGGCCCCAACTATCTCTGGTTTCAACTTTATGAACTCATGGAGCTTGGTAAGTCATTCGGACTAAGCAAGCAAGAAATGGAACGTGGTATCGCAGGAATGGTTCAGGGGGCGGTTGCAACGATGTTTGATGCGGGCTTGTCAGCAGGAGAGGTTATGGACCTTATTCCAATGAAACCCTTTGCCGAAGAAGAGGCAAGGATTAAAAGCATATACAGGTCGAAGATTCAAGAACTATACCAGAAATTGAAACCATAATAGAAAGATTTTGTAAAAGATCAGCGCATCCATCTTTGGGGGAACCATGGTTGGTAAAGGTATTTTGAAAAAAAATCAAACAGGAAGGAGGGTATCATGGAAGAAAAACCTAAAAGTATTGAAGAGATTTTAAAGATGATGGAACAGCAACTGGGGGAGGAGCCAAGACCTATGGTTCTCATGTCAAAGCTCATCCCTGAATGGATTCCAAGGCAGGCACAGGAGAGAAAATTTGTCATGGACCTACCTCACATCCCGCCGAAATATAAACACCTCATAATGATAGCTGCATCTACTGCAGTAGGTTGCCATCTCTGCACAGAGACCTTTATCAAACTCGCCTATCGTGCCGGTGTGACAAAAGAAGAGATTGCGGAATGTATTCTTGCCACTCGCTTTGCCCTTGCGTCTACTACCTTTGCTACAGTTATTGAGGGCATGGAGTATCTTGCTGAGAAGGCCAAGTAACAAGGATAGGGGGAAAAATGGAAGAGGATGATATGCTTGCCAGAATAAGAAAGGCAGGCGAAGACATGATAAGGATACTTGGCCTGGCTACATCTCCTGTTGGGGTAAGATTTTTAAAACAGGAGGATGCTTATCCTGAAGGAGCTGAGGTCTTGGAACAACACCGATACTGCCAGGCCTTAATGAAGGCTCGGCACGGAGGAAATGTAATCCTCGATGGCGATGGAATTTCCTGTCCTGCTGCTGCTTCTGCCTTTGGAATTAAGTCTTTACCTTCTGGCCTCAAATCAGGAAAAGGTCTTGTGGGATTCGGAATTGTCTCTGAGGAGGCAGTGGGAAAAAGAATGTTTGAACTTATGCCGCGATTAAAAGACAATGAGATAAAGGCCATCCATCTTTTTCCCCTTGAGAGCGCCGGTCACATTCCTGATGTTGTGGTTGTGGAAGACGAGATAGAGAAGCTCATGTGGATAGGCCTTGCCTATCTCCATGCAACAGGTGGCGAGAGAATCTTAAGCACTACGGCCATTCTACAGGCAACATGTGTGGATGCCACAATTATCCCTTATACTGAACAGAGGCTAAATATGAGCTATGGTTGCTATGGCTGCAGGGATGCTACTGATATCGGTTCAAATGAAACGGTCCTTGGTTTTCCGGTGTCCGTACTCGATAAAATTATAGCTCACCTCCACTTCCTTGCACAAAAGGCAATCCCTGCCTCAAGAGGAAAAAATGCACTGTCAGCCCTCGAAGGAAGAAAGAAAAAGAACACGGACTGTAGTTCTGAGGAAGTTTAAATTAAAGAACTTGCATAATCCAAAAAAAGGGAGGTTTCAATGGCCGACCATGAGAATGTTCCAGAGAATGCTCTTTTTGTCTGTTTTGGGGCTATGTCGAGCTCAGGAACACTTACAGGTATTGCTGTATTGGAGGCAATGAAGAGGCTCGATCCAAAGAAGACAGGAATTTTTTGTACCTCAGCCCTGGCTGCTGATGTGCCAAAGCACAGAAAGACAACCGAGGCGGCAAAAAGGATTATTGCCATCGATGGATGCGCAAACCGCTGCACAAGCAAGATTATCGAAAAAGCTGGTTTGAAAATCCATAAGTCCCTTAATCTCGTCAAAGATTTATCAGTTGAAAAAAGGGGACCATTCCGTCCTTTTGACTATACTGAAGAAGAATTGCACAAGACAATAGAGGCAATAATCAGTATCTGTGAAGGTGATTAAAAGTGTTTTTGTCTGATATACTGATTGTGATAAAAAATGTAATTTTTAAGAAATCTCCTTGACAACATAGTATTCGCTCGCTATGTTTAATCATGATGTTGAATAAAGTTAAAAGCAAATGTTAAACAAAAAAAGATGAAATTTACCCAATATTTTCTATATATGAGACAAAGACCTGATCGTGTTAAGATAAAGATGGAATGGATTAAAGAGGCTATTAAAAATCCTGACTATGCAGAGGTTCAATCGGATGGAAGAATCAGAAAATGGAAAAAGATAAGGGAAGAAGGCAAATTTCTCCGCATTATTATGCTTCCAGATGGAGAAACGGTTCATAATGCTTTCTTTGATAGAAGTTTCAAGGGAGGAGTAAAATGAAGATAAAATATTTTCCAGATACTGACACAGCCTTAGTTGAATTTTCTGACCGTAAAGTAGCCGAAACCAAAGAAATAAACGAAAATATCTATATCGATCTCGACACCTCTGGTAATTTGGTTGCCATGACGATCGAGCATGCCCGAAAACAGGCAAGCCTTCCTCATTTGTCTTATGAACAGATAGAAAAAAAATCGCCTAACAAGTCACTCCAGCGGACGGCTAAAGCCCTCCGCTGACTTTAGACATTATAATGCTAAATAATTTTCAAATAAACG
>JAKPCK010000142.1 GCA_029553295.1 Deltaproteobacteria bacterium
GCAAGAAAGTCTCCAGTTCATGGGAGGGTTTGAAGAAAGCCCTGTCTCTATGGCATAGATGTATGGTGTTAGCTCTTCAAAACACTCATCTAAGGAATCAAAACCGGATGCAGCACCAAACACGGAAAAGTGGGGTGTCCAGGCATGGGCAGGGATAAACATGGCATCAGTAGAGGCCTCAAGGGTTATCTTCAATAGTTCCTTGGCATCAAGGCCCAGTATGGGTCTGCCGTCTGATTTTAGATTGCCCATCTTGGATAGGGCTATGTTGATCCTGGCAGCAGATGCCATATCAGGCACCATAAGGATACAGTGAATCTTTCTTGTCTTGCCATCTTTACTGTATATGCAGCTTATCTCCCCGGTAAGCATAAAAAATATGTCGGCTCTGCATGATGTGGGTATGTCCTGAATGACATATGGTTTTTTTAATGCCAAAAGACCATTTCCCACAGGTTCGAGCTTCTCAGTAATCTCCTTGAACCACCCTGGGTGGGTAAAGTCGCCGGTGCCTATAACACCTATACCCTTTAGCTGCGCCCACCTCCAGATGCCCTGGGGGGTCATATCAGGGCTTGTTGCCCTTGAAAAGTTTGAATGGATATGGAGGTCTGCTATAAAGGACACGATGATCTATTGTAACACACCAATCAATGGCTTTGCAATGGCCCTCTACCTTTGCGTTAGTAAGGGGTGTAGATTAAATAAGGTTTACCTAACCCAGTTTGTCTTCTATAACCCGATGTAGGGATAACCTTAACATCTTCAGCAATTAAATATCTTTGTTTGCCAGGATATACTATCCATAATTGAGATAGACTAATGGCATCTATGCCTATCCTAAGATAGAGTGGGTAAGACGAGGCGCACCATACTTGAAGTTTTTCGAACTGTCATCATAAAGTTTTAAAATTTTATTGACATAGATTTTTCAATAACATATACTGAACCGAAATTCATATGAACAGACGTTCATCTAAAGACTCGAGACAAAATATCATTGATGCCGCCCAGAGGGTATTCCTTCTACATGGTTATGAAGGGTCAACTATGAGGATGATTGCAGAGCAGGCCGGGATAAGTGTAGGGGGTATATATCTTTACTTTAAAAACAAGGAAGAACTATGCCTTCTTTTAATAGATGAGAGGCTCAAAGAGTTTTCAGAGAAGATAGACGCTGCCTTAAAGAAGATAGAGGATCCAATAGATGCCTTAAGGGAGTATATACTCCTTAGCATTGAGTATGCCAAAAAGCATAATGAGTTTATCATAACCCAGAGCAGGGAAAAGGGGTTTACTTTCGGCATTGATATAAAAAGAGAGTTTTTTAAGAGACAGAAAGAGGTTATAAAAGGGATTATATTCAAAGGGATAAACAAGGGGATATTCGTAAACTGCAATATAGAGGAGGCAACAAGGGTTATTATGGGCGTTATCCGTGGTTTTGTTTTATCCTTAGTTGTTGACCCTGATAATCTCTTTGATGCAAGACAGTGCAGTGAGCTTATCCTCTCAGGGCTTTTAAGCCGTAGTAATTAAAGAAGATGTATGGAATTTTAAAACAAAGCAAAGAGGTGTCGTATGTATGGAATATGCAAGATAAAGCCTGTGGTTATAATTTTTGTAGTGCTTACCAGTCTTATATTTTACGGATGTAAAGGTTCAAAGACACCACCGCAGGCCGGCCCTCCTGAGGTATCGGTTATAAAAATCGTCCCCGAAAAGATAACACTAACCACTGAACTGCCAGGGAGGGTATCTTCCTATAGGATAGCAGAGGTAAGGCCTCAGGTATCAGGCATAATCCAGAAGAGGCTTTTTACAGAAGGCACAAATGTAAGGTCAGGAGAAGTCTTATATCAGATAGACCCTGCCCCTTATAAGGCAGCCTACGACAATGCAAAAAGTGCACTGGAGAGGGCTCAAGCAAACCTGCCTGCAATAAAGCAGAGATACGAAAGATACAAGGAACTAATAACCTATAAGGCAATAAGCCAGCAAGAATATGATGATGTTGAGGCAGCCTTTAAGCAGGCACAGGCAGATATAAATTACTGGAAGGCCGCAACTGAAGCAGCCCAAATCAATCTCGGATACACAAAGGTGGTAGCACCCATTTCAGGCCGCATTGGAAAATCCTATGTAACAGAGGGTGCACTGGTAACGGCAAATCAACCCGTGGCCCTTGCCACAATTCAGCAGCTCGACCCCGTTTATGTGGACATCCCACAGTCAACAACAGAGCTTAGGGACCTCCAACGTCGCCTTGAGGAGGGACGCATAAGACATGAAGGCAAAGACCAGAGCAAGATAAAACTTGCATTTGAAGACGGCAGCATATATCCTCAGGAGGGCACCATGGAGTTCAGGGATATAACAGTTGACCCCACCACTGGCTCGGTCATCATAAGGGCCATATTCCCCAACAAAGGTGAAAAACTATTGCCCGGCATGTTTGTAAGGGCTATTGTAAAAGAGGGTGTGAATAAAAACGCCATCCTTGTTCCCCAGCAGGCTGTATCCCGCGACCCCAAGGGGAATCCATATGTATTTGTTATAGATAAAGAGGGGAAGGCACAGATCCGACCCGTTATCCTCGAGAGGGAGGTGGGTAACAGGTGGCTTATCCAGAAGGGCCTTGTGCAAGGTGACCAGGTTATTATTGAGGGTATCCAGCGCATAAGGCCTGGCGTCCCAGTGAAGGTTACGCCCTTTAAGGAAGGCGAGACAAAAGGTCCAGGACCTGATGCCCAGGCAAAGCCTTCTGCAAAAACAAAGTAGCGGAGGCCCATTATGCTATCCAGATTCTTTCTTGACAGACCTGTTTTTGCATGGGTTATTGCCATAATCCTTATGGTTGCCGGTGGGCTTGCCATCTATAACCTGCCCATTTCCCAGTATCCACCCATAGCCCCACCTTCCATTTACATCCAGACATATTACCCCGGTGCCTCGGCAGAG
>JAKPCK010000147.1 GCA_029553295.1 Deltaproteobacteria bacterium
AATTATGAAGAATTGAGAAAAATATTTAAAGAGATAAATGTAACTAGCTTAAGGCAGGTTATGAAAAAATCTATCCAGGTTGAATTTACAGACCAAATCCTTAAGAGAAGATACACTAATTATGGAAAAAAGATTATATTGGCCCTTAATTTATTTCTGATGGGTGAATAATTATGGAAGAGAAGAAAAATAAAACTAGAAAAAAGCTGGATGTGGCTGTGCCTTCTGGTCTTCTTAAGACACATTCAGAGTTATATAATATGGGCTCTACTGCTGGCAGTCATAATATTACTGATAGGGTCAATTTTAATACAATGGCTATATCAGATATTAAAAAGTTTTTATCTTCTGATCCACTGAAGGTTAACAGATATAATCTTTTTAATACCATTGTGAATATAGACCCTGAAATCAACACAGCTATCAAAATGATTTCATATACTGTCTCTAATTCCTATTTAGGCCCTGGTTATAAGTCTGTTCTTGAAGTCTCAAAAGAATCTGCTTATATTCCTGAATCTGAGACCTCTGTGGCCATCTTTCAGCAGATCCTTTCTGAGATGCAGTTTAAAAGGTGGCTGCCTGTAATTGTAAAGGGCTTGATGAGAGATGGTAATGTTTATTTCAGGGTTTACAGAAATCCTGATGGGTCAATCAAAAATTTAGAGCTTCTTCCAGCTTCTGTTATCACTATACTTGATTCTGAGTATCTTGTTAATAAAACAGGGGTTATTAGAAGAAGGGATTACTATTTGGTTAATGAGGAGCTGATTAATCTTGCTTCTCTTGATCCAGAAAAGGTTTCTGACCTATCAGAGCTTGATGAGAGGATTATTCCTGCAGAGAATATCCTGCACTTTGCCTTAGGATATGAAGATTCTCTTATTAAGGACATAAAAGGTAGGAATACCTTTGGCATATATGGTTACGGCCCTCTGGAGCCCCTAATTTTTGTTGTGAAAATGAAGCTGGCCCTTATGCTTGATTATATGCTGTATTCCAGAACAGGGCTACCCAGATGGGATTTTACAATAGATTTAACTAACGTTATGAATCTCCAAAATTATGTAGGAGATTATTATTCAAGACTTAGAGAGGCCAGATCTCTAGCTCAAGAAATTTTTAGAGAATTTGAATCACAGCTATATTATTATGATTCTGATCCATCATCCCCTACATATGGGCAATACCTGCCTGTTGAGGCTGATCATATGTTTATCCACGGCTCAGATGTGTCAGTAGAGCAGAAAGGCGGTATTCCTGCATCCTCACAGTTTCTGGAGGTCATAAAAAAGTGTGATATGTGTATCTGCTCCATTTTGGGGGTTCCTCTCTCTCTGTTTGGTTATGAATCAGGCTCTACTTATGCTGTGTCTTACATTACAAAATCTTTTATGCTGTCTCTGGGAGCAGGGCTGTTAAGGGAGATAGAAAATACTATAAAAGGATTTGTATTACAGGAGGTCAGGAGGAGAGGGCTATCTGTATCCCTAAGAGACTTTGACCAGATAGAGCTGAAATTTGCTGTAGATGATAGTGATGTTGTGCAGCAGAAGGTGGAGCTGGAGAAGGCACAGATTACTCTGGCAATTCAGGGGTTTGTTAATGGTTTGCTGACATTAAATGAGGCCAGAAAGAGGATAGGATATGATGAGATACCTGGAGGAGAGATTATCAGAGGTCTTGAAGGGCTTATGCCTGTTGATCAGCTTATTGCACAGCCTGAAATTCCTGCTGAAGTACCACCTGAGCCTGTGGCTGAAGTACCACAGGAGCAAAATGAGATTCCTGTTAAACAGGAAAACCAGGAGCAGGAGAAGCCAGAGCTGAAGGTTGAGGCTCCAAAACCACCAGTAGAAGAAACTGTAAAATCACCTCCTGTAAGTTCAGAGCTGCAGGATGTTGATTTTGGAGGCCAGCAAGATGTGAAGAAGTCCCCCGCCACAAAGGGCAAAAAGAAGGTGGCCAAGGGAACATCTTCTGAGCTTCCAGGCGCTGAGCCTGCAGCGGAGATAGATGTTGCAAAGGCGTATGCAGAGGCCCTTGATCAATTCATAGAGA
>JAKPCK010000006.1 GCA_029553295.1 Deltaproteobacteria bacterium
CCATATCCATAAAGACCTCAGGCCTTGTATATTGAGGATATTCAAGGAGGGATTCTTCAAGGCTTTCCTTAACAGGGGATTCTGCATTGCCAAGGACACCAGGTACAAGCCTTGCAATAGAATCAATGAGGACAAGGGCAGATAACTCACCCCCGGATAATATATAGTCCCCTATGGATATCTCTTCATCCACAAGTTCAGTTATCCTCTCATCTATACCCTCATACCTCCCGCAGATAAGACAGAGGTGGGGTTTTCTTGAGAGCCTGTAGGCTGTATGCTGGGAAAAGACCCTACCCTGGGGGGTCATGAGTATATAATGGGGTCTGCCCAACTCCCTCTCCACGTGGACCATTGCCTTATAAATAGGTTCTATCTTCATAACCATGCCTGGACCGCCACCATAGGGTGTATCATCACAGGTTCTATGGGTATCATGGGCAAAATCCCTTATATTGACAATATTAAACCTTAATATGCCGTTCTCTGTTGCCTTTTTTATTATGCTCTCGTTGAGGGGGGATTCAAAGATCCTTGGAAAAAGGGTAAGGACTGTAAAGATCATGCAAGGAAATCATCTCCTTCCACCTTTATTACAGAATGTTCGATATCTACAGATGATATGAATATATCTATCATAGGTATGAGTATCTCTCTTTCCCCTTTTACCACGATGACATCGTTTGCCTTTGTGTGTATTATAGAATCAACCTTCCCCAGTAATTCACCGACCTTGTTGACCACATCAAGGCCAATGAGCTGATAGTCATAGTATTCATCGGATTCAAGGCCGGGAAGGTCTTCTTCCCTCACGAACAGCTCTCTGTTGATAAAGGAATTGACCTTCTCTAATCCATCATAACCAAGGAATTTAATGTAAAAAAAATCTTTCTGGAATCTAATGCGCTCTGGTTTGAGTTCTATCCACTCATCCCTTTGCCTTACAAGGAAATTGTTGTACCTGTATAGACCTTCCCTTTCCTCGTTATAATACCAGAACTTTACCTCTCCCTTTAGGCCATGGGTGGATATTACCCTTCCGATGGAGACGCATTTCATTACTCAATTATCTCAAGTACTGCCCTTTTCTTTGCCTTAGTTGAGGCTGCACTGAGGATAGTCCTCATAGCCCTGGCAGTCCTGCCCTGCTTTCCAATTACCTTGCCAAGGTCATCCTTGGCAACATTTAACTCAATTACTGATGTCTTTTCTCCCTCGATCTCAGCGACCTTCACCTGATCTGGATTGTCTACCAATGCCTTTGCTATGAACTCGATTAAGTCTCTTAACATCTCCCACCTCCGAAAATTATTGTGTTAGTTCTTTTAAGACCCCTTCTTTCTTAAAGATGTTTTCTACAGTCTTTGTGGGCTTTGCCCCCTTCTTATACCATGCCTTTATCTTTTCCCTGTCAAGGGTTATCTGAGCCGGCTCTTTCAAGGGATCATATGTCCCCACGTTTTCTATAAACCTGCCATCTCTCGGATAGATGCTTTCTGCAACAACAATCCTGTAAAAAGGTTTCTTCTTTGTTCCATAACGTGATAATCTGAATTTAACAGCCAAGTTCCCACCTCCTATCTGAATAGTAATTGTTTTGGTAGACCTTTCATTCCACCTTTAGCGAACTTCTTTATCATCTTCTTTGTCTCTGCATATTTTTTAAGCAGGTCATTTACATCCTGCACCTTTGTCCCGCTGCCTTTGGATATCCTGAGCCTCCTGCTCCCATCTATGATATGGGGATAGAGCCTCTCCTTTTTTGTCATGGAATTGATAATGGCCTCAATCTTTTTAATATCCTTTTCTGCTGCCTGAAAATCTATAGCACCCTTTAGTTTATTTAAACCAGGAAACATGCTTATTATGGACTCCAGTGAACCGAGTTTCTTCATCTGTTTAATCTGGTCCCTGAAATCCTCAAGGGTGAACTCATCCTTCCTTATCCTCTTTTCAAACTCCCTTGCCTTTTTCTCGTCAAAGACCTCCTGGGCCTTTTCAACAAGGGAGATCACATCACCCATACCAAGGATACGGGATGCCATCCTCTCAGGGTGGAAGGGTTCAAGGGCATCGAGCTTTTCGCCAATACCTATGAGTTTTATTGGCCTACCTGTCACAGCCCTTATAGAGAGCGCTGCACCACCCCTTGTATCCCCGTCGAGTTTAGTGAGTATTACACCATCTATGCCAAGCCTCTCATGGAATGTCTTGGCAATACCAACCGCATCCTGACCTGTCATGGAATCTATTACAAGGAGGGTCTCTTTAGGGTTAAGGACCTTTTTCTGGTTTATGAGCTCCTCAACCATCTCATCGTTTATATGGAGCCTGCCTGCTGTATCAACTATAACAGTATCAAAGCCGTTTTTCATGGCATAGGCCTTTGCCTCTGTGCATATGGTAACAGGGCTCTTTATATCCTTTACAGAGAAGGTGCTTATCCCTATCTGGTTTCCAATCTTTGTCAACTGCTCAATGGCTGCAGGCCTGTATATATCTGAAGGCACAAGAAGTGGTTTTCTACCTTTCTTCCTCAAAAACAGGGCAAGCTTTCCCGCGGTGGTTGTCTTTCCTGAACCCTGAAGCCCGGCCAAAAGAACAGCAACAGGCGGTGAACCGGATACATCCACAGGGACATTCACCCTGCCCAAAAGTTCGCAGAGTTCATCGTAGACTATCTTTACAAACTGCTGTCCCGGGGTTATGCTTGTTAATACCTCTGCACCAAGTGCCTTTTCTTTTATCTTCTCGAGAAAATCCTTGGCAACCTTATAGTTGACATCTGCCTCAAGGAGGGCAACACGCACCTCCCTCAAGGAATCCTTTATATTGTCTTCAGAGAGCTTTCCGTAGCCCCTGAGCTTTTTAAAGGTTGTCTCTAATCTCTCCTGTAATTTTTCGAACATACAGCCAATAAGATAATAGAAAAATTACATATAGTCAACGATAATCAACAGATACCTCTTTGGGACAGGGAAAACACCAGGACTTTGATGATACCTAACTGCTAAAAAAGGTGATTTTAGTCGGTAGTGTTTTAGTCTTTAGTCTGTAATCTATGGATGTTGCCTATTTTAGAGACTGAGGAGTTTAAGCCCGGATAGAGGGTCCAATTTCCTTGTGGCATCTATCCCACCCAGTTCAAGGATTACCCCCTCCAATATGATAAATGTCTCTGCAGACCCCCTCAGACAACCCACCCTTGTGTTATCCTTTTTACCGTATGCACCGTGGATATGTATTATTGGCTCATCTCTATGCCAGAATATCGTGCCAATCCCAAGGGTTTCATGGCTTTCCACAAGTCTGCGCCAGACAGGTTCAGGCGGCAGCTCCTCCTTTTCAGGGCCTACGACGATATCTGCACTTTTGATGCCGCCTATGAGATAAAAGATTCCTGCCCTTATATTTTCCTTTTTTACTATGCCTGTTATATTCTCAAGTATCGAATCACCGTCATCAAACTGGACTACAAATACCCTGTCTATCTTTGCTTTCTTATACTTCATCTATTACCTTTTGTCTGTATGAGCCAGCTAAAATCACTTTTTAATGGGCTCTATATCTACCTCTCCGCCAAAGGTCTCGGCAAGCTCTCTCTCAAGGGCCTCAAGGTCATCCTTTTTGTCAAACTCTATGACCAGTTCTCTGTCATCGAGGACCTTAAGTCTTCCATATTTTTTCACAACCTCTGTGACCTTTATGGGGTCTGTAGTAACCCAACCCTTCATCCTCTTTACAAGCTCCTCACCGTTAAAAGCCCTCTCTATGGTAAGATCTACCCTTCTCTTTTTTGCCTCCCAACCCACAAGGGCCGGTTGAACAACCATTGGTGTAACAGGGTCATGCATGGCTGCACACCTGAACCAGAGTTTTGCCCTTATCATAATCCTTCACCTCTTTTTCATAAAAAATAGAAGAAGACATATTTTAACAATACCGCTCTATCCAGACAAGGGAAAAATGAAACACTGTCTCTGTTCATTACAGTGATTAATTGGGTTTAGATACAATATAAAATTAACATTGACAAATTAAGCTATTCGTTATATAAAGTTCACCATAGTGAATTATGTATAACGCACCCATTATAAGAAAGGCATTTGATATTATAAAACTAATGGTGGAGGACTATAATCCCCTTGGTGTTACTGAGATTTCAAAGCGCCTGTCCATAAGCAAGAGCACGGTCTTCGGTATCCTCAAGGCCCTTGAGGATGAAAACCTCATAACAAAGGACAATTCCAACAAAAAATATCTCATAGGCCCAGGGCTTTTTGAGCTCTCAAAAAAGGTCTTCAAGGGCGGTGAGCTTTCAAATATTGCAAGGCCATTTCTCGAGAGGCTTGTGGGTTATGTAGATGAGACGGTCTTTCTGTGCATAAGAGAGAACGATAATATAGAGACACTGGATGTCATCGAGGCGAAAAAGGCTGTTAAAATCTCTTCTCCTGTAGGGACAAAGATACCCATAACAGCATCTGTTTTGTGCAAGATATTTCTTTCGCCCATGAAAAACGATGATATAAGGGATTTTCTCTTAAAAAAAGGACTGCCTAAATATACAGAGAATAGTATTACAGACATAGACAGATTTATAGAAGAGATTGAGAAAACAAGGAAATTAGGCTACAGCCTTGACCTTGAGGAATATCTCAGGGGTGTAAGGGCGCTGGCAACCCTTTTATACTATGGCGACGGCACACTGGCAGGGGCCATATGTATAGTAGGATTTTCAAGGTCTATTAAAGATGAAAAACTACCCATGATGATACAGCACCTGAAAAACACTGCCCAGCTTATAAACCAGAGGCTCTCACAACTGAACATCAAATAACTGAAAGAAATATAAGATGGATTTCTCGACTAAAAGTTTATCTATCAAGGTATGGAGATTAATCAGTAGCCCACTAAATGGTAATAAAGTATCCTACTGGACTTCAATCTTTAAGAACCATCCGACAAATGGGGTCTAAACCTTTATCCATCATAGCCTGTATATTTATTTGTGTCGTTTTTGTCTCTTGCGCAACTATTACACAAAAGGACAGGGAGAGCCCGAAGCCTGGCGAAAAATATATAGATTGCAGGCCTGTAGAGTATGGAGATGACAAAGAAATGCCCATGTTAAGATGTTCCATTAGCTATGACCAGTTAAATTTTTTTACACCCCCTGGAATTAAACTAATAATGCTGGCCGATTCCGGCGAGAGACTTGAATTGTGGTGGACTATTGACTGGTTTGGCATGGGTTATGTATTCCCGAGGTGGAGGTTTGCCTTAATGTATTTTAACCCAAAAGGGACAGAAAAGCAGCGTTCTGGGGTCAGGATAGGTGAATGTCGTTTCCGTGAGGGGTGCAATCAAGGTGTATATTTTGGGCCTGATATGAATAAAAACAACACACCTGATTACTTCACAGAGATAATCTGGGATAACTGGGATTACGGAGAGGATGACGGTGTAGAGGGCTACCTTGACCACTATCAGCATCTGTATAAACCCACTATAAACCAATACACGGTTACGAGGTTTTTATATTTTTATCCCGATGGCTGTATACCCCCTATAAGCCCAAGGGATGAGGTCTGCCGAATATCCCAGGAGTGTAAACCGCCTTACAGATTGAAGGAGAAAAAGGTTATTAAGACTATGAGCTTTTAAAATTTTGACATATAAACCTACAATATGATACAAATACATGCCATGGATATAAATATATTCAACACATTCACAGGAAGGAAAGAGCCGTTCAAGACCATTCATGATAACTCTGTAGGGCTTTATGTATGCGGTGTCACTGTATATGACCACTGCCATATAGGCCATGCAAGAAGCGCTATTGTCTTTGATGTTATAGTAAGGTATCTACTGGAAAAGGGCTACAAGGTAACATCTGTCAAAAACTTTACAGACATAGATGACAAGATTATAAAGAGGTCCGTCGAAGAGGGTATATCATGGAAAGAGGTGTCAGAGAAGTATATAGCCTCATTCTATGAGGACATGGACAGCCTCAATATCTTGAGGCCAACATATGAACCAAGGGCAACAGAGCATATAGACGAGATGATAGGCCTTGTGGAGACCCTTCTCAAGAACGGAAATGCCTATATAATGGACGGAGATGTATATTTCAGCGTTGAGAGTTTTAAGGGATATGGTGAACTGTCAAAGAGGTCACTCGATGAGATGCTGGCAGGGGCAAGGGTTGATATAAATGAAAAAAAGAAAAACCCCCTTGATTTTGCCCTATGGAAGTCATCAAAGGAGGGTGAGCCCTGGTGGGATGCACCCTTTGGCAGGGGTAGACCGGGATGGCATATAGAATGCTCTGTGATGAGCACAAAATACCTTGGTAATCCCTTTGATATACATGGTGGCGGCAAAGACCTCATCTTCCCCCATCATGAAAACGAGCGTGCCCAGACTGAGGCGGCAACAGGGAAAAAATTTGTAAATTACTGGATACACAATGGATTTGTGAACATAGAAAAAGAAAAGATGTCCAAATCGCTGGGTAATATCCTTCTGATAAAAAATTTTATTAGAGAATATCACCCTGAGGCATTGAGGCTCTTTTTTCTCTCCAATCATTACAGGAGTCCGGTAGACTATAATGAAAAATCCATAGATGACAGTAACAGTGCCCTGTACAGGCTATATCACACGATAGAGAGGGCAGATGAACTGGAGAGACAAAAAAAGACAGAACAGATGGTTTTTTCTGAGGCAGATGATGTTAAACAAAGATTTTATGAGGCCATGGACGATGATTTCAATACTGCCTTAGCCCTTTCTTGCATCTTTGAACTATCCAGGATACTCAACAGGCTTATTGATATCCAGGATGAAGGTAATCTCCCTTTTATTGCATACACAAAATCCACCATCCTCCACCTATGCCATATCCTCGGAATCCTCAATGATGAATGGCACATATACGACGAACACGAAAAAACAAGACACCTTACCCGCACAAACCTCTCCCTTTCAGACCTAAACAGGGCCATTGAGGAGAGGGCAGAGGCACGGAAAAACAGGGATTTTAAAAGGGCTGACAGTATCAGGGAGATGCTTCTAAGCAAGGGCATACTCCTGCAGGATACACCAAGAGGCACTGAATGGAGAATAAAAAAATAATTTTATAAAGGAGAGCTTTGATGATAGAAGTCAGGTTTCATGGAAGAGGTGGACAGGGTGCAGTAACATTAGCAGAGCTTATTGCACAGGCAGCAATAAAGAGCAATATGTATGCCCAGGCGTTCCCAAGCTTTGGCCCTGAGAGGAGGGGTGCCCCGGTACAGGCCTTTTTAAGGGTCTCAGATAGACCTATCAGGCTCAGGGCAAAGGTATACCACCCCAATAATGTGGTTATCCTCGATGCGACCCTGCTTGGTGTGGTTAATCCTTCTGAGGGGCTAAAAGAGGGTGGATTCGTAGTAATCAACTCCAATAAATCAGAAGATGAACTAAAAAACCTCTTTCCCGGTTGTAACATCGCTGTCGTTGACGCAACACACATAGCCAAAGAGGAACTTGGGGTGCCCATAACCAATACCACGATGCTGGGGGCACTTGTAAAGGCATCTAATATCGTTGATATAGAAATGCTTGAAGAACCTGTGAGGGAGAGGTTTGGCGTTGTTGCCCAGAGAAACATTAATGCATATAAGAGGGCATTCAACGAGACCAAGATCATAAAGGCTTAGGCTGTTTTTTTAGATTTCCCGTTAAACCAGAATCCATAGGGACCTGTATGGGCATAAAAATCTGAGGCCTTTTCTAAAGGTCTCTATTAGAAAATCCTGTTTGTTTTTATCATGAGGGTCTCAGGCAATATAGTTGATGTCCTAAGCAACCAAATATACCCTGGCACAATAGAGATAAAAGATAAAATCATAAAAGGCATAAACAGGGAAAACAAAAGATATAAAACTTATATACTCCCTGGTTTTATAGATGCCCACTGTCACATAGAGAGCTCCATGCTCTGTCCCTCTGAATTTGCCCGAATTGCCACAATCCACGGCACAGTAGCCACTGTGTCTGACCCCCATGAGATAGCCAATGTCCTGGGCATAGAGGGCGTGCACTTTATGATAGAAAATGGTAAACAGGTGCCTTTTAAATTTTATTTCGGTGCACCCTCATGTGTCCCGGCAACAGACTTCGATGCAACTGGCGTATCAATGGATGCATCAGCCCTGGAGATACTCCTTAAGAACCCAGAGATTAAATATCTAAGCGAGATGATGAACTTCCCTGGGGTTATAAACCGCGACCCACAGGTAATGGAGAAGATTGCCATTGCCAAAAGAAATAAAAAGCCCATTGATGGACATGCGCCCGGTCTTACAGGTGATGCCCTCAAAAGATACATAGAGGCAGGCATAACAACAGACCACGAGTGCTTTAGATATGACGAGGCAGAGGAGAAGATCAATCTCGGCATGAAGGTCATCATAAGGGAGGGTTCTGCTGCAAAAAACTTTGATACATTAAGCAACCTTATATCAAAATACCCCCAAAGATGCATGTTGTGCAGCGATGACAAACACCCCGATGACCTGGTGGAGGGACACATAAACTCCCTTGTAAAAAAGGCAGTCCATAAAGGGATTGATATAATGAAGGTATTGAGATGTGCCTGTGTAAACCCTGTTTTTCACTATGGACTTGATGTTGGTCTTTTAAGGAATGGTGATTATGCTGACTTCATTGAGGTGGATGACCTAAAAAACCTAAATATTTTAAAGACATATATAAATGGTAAGGTTGTAGCAGAAGGAGGCAGCCCTTTGATAGGGCATGTATCTGCAAGACATGTCAACAGGTTTGCCGCACAAAAAAAGTCTCCCCTTGATTTTTTCATATATGGTAATCAGGACAAAAAGGCGAATGTTATAGAGGCCATAGATGGACAGGTGATAACAGGTAAATTAGAGGCCACCATTAAAATCACTGATGGCTGTTTTAAGGCTGATAAAGAGAGGGATATACTAAAGATCGCTGTGATAAACCGCTATATCAACGAGAAGCCTGCCATTGCCTTTATTAAAAACTTTGGCCTGAAAAAAGGAGCTATTGCCTCATCTATTGCCCATGACGCACATAATATAGTTGTAGTGGGGACAGCAGATGATGACATATGCAGCGCTGTAAACCTTATCATTGAAAACAGAGGTGGGCTTGCTGTTGCTGCAGGGGATATCCGAAGTGTCATGCCTTTACCTATAGCAGGGCTTATGTCAGATAGAGACGGCTATGAGGTAGCAAGAATATATTCAGACCTTGACAGACTGGCAAAACAGATGGGGTCTAACCTAAACTCGCCCTTTATGACCCTATCTTTTATGTCCTTACCTGTTATACCGAGACTCAAGATTATTGGTAAGGGTCTTTTTGATGTAGACAGGTTCAGTTTTGTTGAGGTCTTTATATAGACCTCAGCCCTTGTCTATTGTCTATAGTCTTTATTTTGGCACATCCTTGAGACCCATCTCCATAATTAGTCTTATCGTCCATACTGTGATAAAATTGACTTAATAGTTAAAATATTCTAATATATGAAACAGGTGAAGATTAAAGGGGAAAAAGGGCCAATTTTATTCAAATCAAAATCTTTAAACGGTTTATTTTGTTTTTCTTTATATTACCCACTGAGACCCTTGAAGTCGTCTCAGGCTCTGGGGCACATCCTTAAGACCCCTGTGGATAACATATGGATTTTTTTGGGATGTGAAAATTCTTCCTCGATGGATAGCAGGAAGATATGAGATTAAGGGGCTACTTTCTATGGCGATTGAATTAAACTGGTGTGGGTTAGATAAATTATGAATCTTAGGGATGTCAAAGAAATACTCAATGCTGAGGTGCTTTGCTGTGAAGACCTTCTTGACCGGGAGGTCAAGACGTGCTTTGCCTGTGACCTGATTAGCGAGATGTTGCTCCATGTCCAGTCAAACACACTCCTTGTTACATCACTGACCAATGCCCATATACTCCATGCTGCCCAGGTAATGGATGCCCTTGCCGTGGTCTTTGTGGCAGGGAAAAGACCTGATGCAACAGTCATAAAAAAAAGCGAACAAAGCGGTCTCCCGCTCATGACAACAAAAAAGTTGATATTTGAGTGCTGCGGTCTGCTTTACCTAAATGGGGCAAGGGATAGCCTTGAAGAATGTGATTGATTGGTAGATGCTATGTTGAATGACAGTTTCAGATTCACCCCGCATATTACCCTGGAATTCAAGATAGGTGAAAAGGACTTTTTTATTGCCGGTGAATCAGCATCGAGGGTAAAAAAAACACTCCAACAGCTCGGTATGAAACAGGATATTATAAAACGAACAGCCATAATAATCTATGAGGCTGCCATGAATGTAGCAATCCATGCCAATCACGGGACACTGAAGGTCTATATAGACCCTGAGGTAATATCCATAATCACAGAGGATGAAGGCCCTGGCATACCTGATATTGAACTGGCCATGAAGGAGGGCTACTCTACAGCCTCCCATGAGGTGAGAGAGATGGGTTTTGGTGCTGGTATGGGTCTGCCGAACATAAAACAGTGTTCAGATGAGCTCGATATAGACACAAAGGTCGGCGTTGGGACTACATTAAAGGCAAAGATCTGCCTTAACAATAAAAACTAACGGGTAGAGAGTAGATATGTCCGAATATTTTCATTCCGTAACACTTGACTTTGAGAAATGTAAGGGATGCACAAACTGTATAAAAAAGTGTCCTATGGAGGCCATACGCGTCCATGATGGGAAGGCCACCATTATGCAGGAGAGGTGCATAGACTGCGGTGAGTGCATAAGGTGCTGTCCCAATCACGCAAAGACTGCTGTAACAGATACCCTTGATATCTTATCTGAATATAAATACAGGATTGCACTGCCTGCACCATCCTTTTTCGGTCAGTTTAAGGAGTTAGAGAATGCAGATTGCGTGCTCCATGGTTTATTGAGCATAGGCTTTGACGATGTCTTTGAGGTTGCCCTTGCTGCCGAGATTGTAGGATTTTTAGTCCATCAATATATAAAGGACAACAAGGTAAAAAAACCTGTATTCTCATCTGCCTGCCCTGCTGTATTAAGGCTCATGCAGATAAAATTCCCTGACCTTCTCGAACAGATTGCCCCAATACTTACACCCATGGAGGTAGCGGCAAGACTGGCCAAAGAAGAGGCTGTAAGAAAGACCGGGATAGACTATGAGGACATAGGTGCATTTTTTATATCACCATGCCCTGCCAAGGTCACAGAGATGAGAAATCCAATGACGACAAAACACTCTGCAGTAAACGGTGTAATAGGTGTGCAACTTATCTACAAAGACATAATAAAATATATTATCAAGGAAAAAACACAGAAAGACCCCTCAAGGCTTCAGAAGGCTACAAAGCTCGGCATGGCATGGGGATATGTAACCGGGGAATCAAAAAATGTAGATGCCAGCACAACCCTTGCTGTAAGCGGTATCCACAATGTAATAAGCCTCCTTGAAGAGATAGAGAGAGGGGAGTTAAAAAACGTTGATTTTATAGAGCTTCAGGCATGCATAGGCGGCTGTGTAGGTGGCCCATTGAATATACATAATCTATTTGTGGGCAGGGTAAGGCTAAGGGAACTTATAAAGAAATGCGGTTCAAAACCATCTTATTATACAGATGAGGAACTCTTGAGGTTTTACACCCAGGGTCACTATGCATCTACAGAACCTGTGCAACCCAAGGCAATTATGCATCTTGACGAAGATATGTCCAAGGCAATACAAAAGATGGAGCGTCTGGACCAGATTACAAATGAGCTCCCGGGGCTCGATTGTGGTGCCTGTGGTTCTCCAAGCTGCAGGGCCCTGGCAGAGGATATAATAAGGGGTATCGCCTTTGAGACAGACTGTGTTATAAAGCTGAGGGAGAAGGTTAAAACCCTGGCAGAGGAGATACTCGACCTGGCAAGGATAGTCCCCCCTGTTATGGCTGATACTTCTAAAAAGACAGGGGAAAAATAAAATTTGGGGTGAGGATATGACACTGGGTGAACTGTCAGAAACCCTTGGATTTGAGATACTTACAGGGGACACTAATCTCAAAAGGGAGATAAAATCAGGATATGTATCTGACCTGCTTTCTGATGTAATTGCCAATATAGAGCCTGATTCAGTATGGATAACCATCCAGAGGCACATAAATATACTCGGGGTAGCAAAGCTAAAGGATGTGGCTGCCATTATAATACCCAGAAACCTACAACTCGATAAAGAGGTAATTGAAAAGGCAAAGGAGGAAAATATAGCGATCCTCAGGGACAGCCGCTCTGCCTTTGAGATATCCGGTCTCATATATAATGCCTTAAAAAAAGGTATGTAAAGGTGTCAGGGTTTTCCTGTGACCTCCATATACACTCTACGCTCTCACCATGTGCAAGTCTCGAGATGTCACCAAAAAATATAGCCTTGAAGGCAAAAGATGTGGGTCTTGATATAATAGCCATAACAGACCACAATATGACTGAAAATTCCATATATGCCCATGAAATAGGCAGAAAAATAGGCCTGGCCGTCCTCTTTGGTATGGAACTCCAGACCCAGGAGGAGATACATCTCCTGGCCATATTTGATGATTATAATACTGCAATGAAACTTCAAAAAAAGGTATACTCCCTCTTGCCCCATATAAAAAATGATGTAAACTATTTTGGCGACCAGGTTGTGGTTGATGAAAACGACGAGATACTCCGCTTTGAAGACAGACTTCTCCTCAATTCCTCCCAGATAAGCATAGAGGATGCCGTAGCATGGATTAAGGCCCATGGAGGTATTGCAATACCATCTCATATAGATAGTACTACATTTAGCATTATAAGCCAGCTTGGTTTCATACCCGATAACATCCCCTTTGATGCCCTGGAGATAAGAAACAGAGACCATATACCGGATATGCTACCCTTTATTATGAAAAAGGACATAACCTTTGTTACCTTCTCCGATGCCCATTACCTAAACGATATAGGGAAGAAAAGGACAGTCCTGAGTATCCAAGAACCAAGATGTATAGAGATTGAATCAGCCCTTAAATTAATGGCCAACTCAAACTATAATGCATATTTATGATAAAAGACCTTTGCAAAACCTTTAACAACAGAGATAAGAGGGAGATATTATGCTTTTTAGAGGATTTAACTTAAAAAGGATTTTTCAAGGCAGGCTCCAGAAAGGAGAGGACCTTATTGAAGGTATCAAGGCTTTTTTAAAGGATGAATGTATACACAAAGGTATCATATCTGGAATAGGGGCTGCCTCCAGGGTTAGCATTGGCTACTATGACCAGACAGAAAAAAGATACAAAATGGACACCTTTGAAGAACCAATGGAGATCCTGTCCATCAAAGGAAACATATCCATAAAGGACGGAGAACCTTTTCCCCATCTTCACGGCGTATTTTCCAAGAAGGATCACACCTGTCTCGGCGGACACATCTTTGAAGGCACAGAGGTATTTGCCTTTGAATTTGAGGTATTGGAATTTTCAGGGGATACATTTATCAGGGGATATGATGAAGAGACAGGCCTTTATCTCTGGATGGCATAACATCCAGGTCTTTTGAAAGGGGGTCTTTTGAACCCCCTTATCTCAATTGGTTTTAATGTTAGATTCTATGTAGGTGACATGGTGGATAGCTCTTTCTTGAATGACCAGAAATAGACAGCACCTATAAAGATAAACCCGCCTATTATATTTCCGATTGTTACCGGGATGAGATTCCATGTGATGAACTGACCCCATGTGACATTTGCACCGAGCATAATCCCTGTTGGTATAAAATACATGTTTGCTACACTGTGCTCAAAACCTGATGAAACGAATGCCATGATGGGGAACCATATGCCAAAAAACTTACCAATCATATTCTTCGATGATATGGCAAGGAGTATTGCCACATTCACAAGTAGGTTACATGCAATACCCTTCATAAATGCAGACCACATACCTGGCCCACCTGCTGCAATATAAGGCAGTACCTTTGCCTCTGCTATGGCAATGGCGTTCTGTCCGAAAACTGTCAATTCCGGTGACCCGCCTTTACTGAAGGGACCTACAGACATAAGATATGCCCAGAACAGAGAGCCAATAAAATTACCTATATAGACCCAGAACCATGCCTGAAATACCCTTGACCATGTGGTCTTTTTCTGGAATACTGCCATGGGTATAAGCATGGTATCACCTGTAAAGAGGGACATGCCTGTGATGACAATGGTAATTAACCCAACAGGGAAGACTGAGCCTGCCACAAGGGACTTGACACCAGGTATGGGTATCCCTGTTGAACAGACAGTGGCAAGGGCACCGCCTACAGCAATAAAAAGCCCTGCCATAAAACTCCTTATAAGCCAGTTGGTCGGTGTTAGATTTGCCTTGTATTTTCCTGCATCTCCTGCAAGCTGAACAATTTCTACCGGTTTATACGCCATTTCTCATCCTCCTTATATTTAATTTTTAAATTTCTTCATGCCTGGATTTTTTCTATCCTGCATGCGCATACCTTATACTCAGGTATCTTGCAGGCAGGGTCAAGGGCATCATTGGTCAATACATTGGCACATGCCTCAAAGAAGTGAAAGGGTATAAACACAGTATTGGGTTTAATCTTATCCGTTACCCTTGCCTTGATCCTGATGCTACCCCTTCTTGTGGATACAGAGATAACCTCGCCATTTTCTATATTATAGTTCTGTGCATCATTAGGATTTATCTCCACAAAACCCTCCGGGACATTTTCATCGAGTACCTTTGATTTCCTCGTCATGGTCCCTGTATGGAAATGGTCAAGTATTCGGCCTGTGGTAAGAACCATAGGATATTCAAAATCCGCCTCCTCTGCAGGGGGTGTATAATCAATGGGCGTAAAAAGACCAAGTCCCCTGGAAAATTTATCCTTATGGAGGAATTGAGTACCCGGGTGGTCTTGAGATGGGCATGGCCACTGGACAAGGGTATAATCCGCCCTCTCGTATGTTATGCCTGCATAGGATGGTGTGACCTTTCTTATTTCTTCAAAAATATCCTCTGCCTTTTTGTAATTCCAATTTGCCCCCATCCTATTTGCCACCTCCTGAACCATCCACCAGTCGTCTTTTGCCTCTCCCACAGGAGGCAATACCTTGTGCATCAATTGAACCCTTCTTTCAGTATTTGTTACAGTGCCTTCTTTTTCAAGAAAAGACCTGGCTGGCAGCACAACATGGGCAAATTGGGCTGTCTCTGTGAGGAATATATCCTGAACCACAAAAAATTCAAGGGATTTCAATGCCTCTATAACATGATGCTGATTGGGGTCAGACATAACAGGGTTTTCACCCATGGCATATATGGCCTTTATGTTTCCTGCTATGGCATGGTTGAACATCTCGAGGATTGTAAGACCGGGCTTTGTGGAGAGGCTTGTCACACCCCAGGCAGATTCAAATTTTGCCTTATTTTCCTCTGATGCTACGGGCTGATAAGCTGGGTATGAGACAGGGAGTGCCCCCATATCACATGCGCCCTGGACATTGTTCTGTCCCCTCAATGGATTAACACCGCCTCCTGCGACACCTACATTTCCAAGGAGCATCTGTAGATTTGCCGTTGATTTTACACCGTTCACACCGGAAACAAACTGGGTTATACCCATGGAATAATAAAGGGCCATAGGTTTAAGTCCTGCCATGAGCCTTGCAGCAGCTACGATATCCTGGGGATTATCTATGCCGCAAATCTCTGCCACATACTCAGGTGTGTATTTTTTAAGCACCTCTGCCATGGCATCAAAGCCTTCACACCTATTTTTTACATACTCTTTGTCGTACAGGTCTTCTTTTATTAAGACATGCATGAAACCATTTAATATGGCTATGTTTGTCCCGGGTCTTATCTGGAAATAATAGTCTGCATATCTTGCAAGCTCAATGCGCCTCGGGTCAACGACTATGAGTTTCTTGCCTTTATTTATCACCTCGTTTTTTATCATGGAGCCTATAACAGGGTGGTTTTCTGTGGTATTGGAGCCGATGACGAGAAACCCCTGGGATATCGGTATCTCTCTTATAGAGTTTGTCATGGCACCTGAGCCGAAAACAGCCGCCAGACCGGCGACGGTGGAGGAGTGTCAGAGACGGGCACAGTGGTCTATGTTATTCGTGCCAATCACAGACCTCATAAATTTCTGCATAATATAGTTTTCCTCATTGGTGCATTTTGCTGATGAAAGTGCTGCAATGGAATCAGACCCGTATTTTTCTTTTATCTCTGATAATTTTTTTGCAACAAGGTCAAGGGCCTCATCCCATTCTGCCTCTTCGAATACATTGTTTTTCTTTATAAGTGGTTTTTTAAGTCTCTTTTCACTGTGGACGAAATCAAAGCCGAACCTGCCCTTTACACAGAGATGGCCGTTGTTTGGCCCTGTGTAGTTGCCCATGGCCTTGACAAGGATGTTACTTCTGTTTTTGTAGAAATCTATCTTACATCCAACACCACAGTATATACATATACTAGGGATACTTGTTAGCTCCCAGTTTGCCCCTCTACCTATAACAGTCTGAAACTTTATTGCCCCTGTGGGACACAACTGGGCACATGTCCCGCATTTTACACAACTCGATTCCCCTATCTTTTTGCCGTCATCTGCCACGAGGTGTGTCTCACTACCCCTCTCTGCAAAACTCCATACATTTGAAACCTGAATTTCTCTGCAGGCCTTTACACATCTACCACAGAGGATGCATCTATTTTCATTTCTCCTCAAGGCATTACTCGATTCATAGTCTATCTCTTTAGGGATCCTTGTTGGTGATGGTTTGACCTCCTGTATGTTATACCTTTGTATCAATGCCTGGAATTCACAGGCAGCGTTAGCCTCGCAATACAAACAGTTATGGTCTCCATCGGATAGCAGTAGTTCAAGGACAAATTTTCTTATCTTTACTATCTCCTCATCCTCTGTTACAACATCCATACCTTCCACAATAGGTTCAACACAAGATGCCTTAAGCATTGTCCCATTTATCCTTACAAGGCAGACCCTACAAGCACCGGTTTTACTTATCTTTGGATGATAGCATAGATAAGGTATATCTATCCCGTTCTTTAAGGCTACCTCTAAAATTGTTTGACCCCTTTCGCCCTGAACCTTTTTGCCGTCAATTGTTAAGGTTATGGTATCCATAGATGCTCCTTTTGAAATTTTATTGAAGACATTAAGATATGACCCCTTCTTAACTGAATAAAACTTTAATATATTATTTTTGAAGGCATTGTCAAACTAAAAAACAAAAAAATTAGTTTAGAAAAACACTTGAATTAAAGAAAAATTTTTTATATTTTAATTCAATACAATAATCAAAAAAAGAGGTGCTCAATGGAAAAAGTAGGGAAAATAATTGAAAAAAAAGGTTCAAATGTATGGACTATCTCATCTCAGGCAATTGTTTATCGCGCCCTTGAAATGATGAGTGACAAAGGTGTTGGTGCACTCATTGTTGTAGATGAGCAGGGCAAGGTTGAGGGCATTATTACAGAGCGTGACTATGCAAGAAAGGTAATACTACAAGGAAAATCATCCAAGGAGACATATGTAAAAGATATAATGACAAAAGAACTCTTTGTAGTCAACCCATCAACTACCCTTGAGGAGTGTATGGGGTTGATGACAGAAAAGAGGATACGTCACCTACCTGTTATGGATGGAGGTAAATTGGTAGGGATTATATCCATTGGCGATGTCCTCAAGGCAATCATCGAGGCACAGGGTATAATGATTGAGCATCTTAGCAATTATATCATGGGGACATACGTATAACTTTACTGTCTTTTAAAATAGTGAGAAATAGTATTTAAATTTAAGGCATGAGTCTTTTAAACATCTTAAAGTAACTATATTTAAAATCCAAGACCTTTGTATTTTTTGCAAAGGTCTTGGATTTCATTGAAGATGAATTTCTATATCCTAATGAACAAAACTGTTTTTTAATACTGCAAAGCAGGGGGGTATCGCAAAAGTACAGCCTGGAGGGTTTTTACCATAAAACAGAAGCCTCTGAAACAGAACAAATCGGATCTCGATTATCAATTTACGGTTTAGGGATATTAAAGAGGGTAACCCAAAGGCATGAGACCTTTAAGTCTCTTTATCTAATATCCAAATTTTTTACCTGTAATTTAGATTAGTTGGATTAATAACAATTTCTATAGATTATATTTTTATTTCATTTTACCGTCTTTGCCAAGCTCATGCTCATGTATTCTCATGCCTCTCATTCCCTTTTGAAAAATGGGAAAATATTTTAAAATTTTTTATTGGTTTTACTTGAAAAGGATAGTATAGTTTGATAAAATTTTCACAAGAAGGAAAACATTGAATCCTATTATAATTTAACAGGGTTATTTATATGATGGATGATATATGCGCCCACATAACTGATGTAGTGGCCAACTCAGTATCTGCAGGCGCAAAGAAGGTATTTATTTTCCTGGAGAAAAGCACAATTAAGAATGCTTTACACCTGAAGATAACTGATAATGGAAAGGGAATGGACGAAGAGACTGCAAAAAAGGTTGTTGACCCTTTTTTCTCCACAAAGACAGGCCGCAAGGTAGGTCTTGGCATACCTCTCTTGAAGGGAACTGCCGAGACCTGTGGTGGATATTTTAATCTAAAGAGTGCCTTAGGGGAGGGCACGGAGATAGATGTCTTTTTTACCTTAGACCATCCTGATCTACCGCCTATAGGAAATCTTAAGGATACGATCCTCATATTGACTGTAAGCAACCCGGAGGTAGATTTTCTCTTCAACATCAAAAATGACGTTATCAATTTTATATTTGACACAGAGGAGATAAAAGGTCTCTTAGATGGGGTCCCCATCAACAGCCCTGAGGTGATAAAATTTTTAACCAATTATCTTGACGAACATTTGAATTTTATTTAATTTTAACTGTAAAAGAAGGAGGGGAATCAAATGAAACTAGAAGACTTAAAAAAGATAAGGGAACAGGCTTCAAAAGATATGGAATTAAGGCAGAAACAGGCCCGGGTAAAGATAGTGGTGGGGATGGGCACAAGCGGTATTGCAGCAGGGGCGAGGGATGTCTTAAAGGCCCTTCTCGATGAGATAGCCGCCCGTAATCTCACTGATGTCATGGTAACACAGACCGGTGAAAAAGGACTTGCCTCCCATGAACCAATGATCGAGGTCCATGAAGAGGGCAAGGATGTGGTCATCTATGGTAATATCGATGCAGATAAGGCAAGGAAGATTATTGCCGAACACATAGTAAACCACAATCCTGTTTCAGAATATGTTATCGAAGTTAAATAAACAGGGGGGGTGATCTATCTTGTATAGAGAAGAGATACTAAAAAAGTATGAACCGAGTCTTGATAACATACTCTATATACTCCATGACCTCCAGGATAATAATCCACAGCATTATATATCAAAAGAGGATATAGAGGTATGTGCAAATTTTTTGAACATCCCGTATAGCTACGTCCATGGTGTCGTGACCTTCTACTCCATGTTCAGCCTAAAGCCCAGGGGCCGCTATATAATAAGGCTATGCGAATCACCGCCATGTCATCTCATGGGTTCCGAGTCACTCCTTGAATATCTCAAAAAGAAACTCAATGTAAAGATAGGAGAAACCACTAAAGATGGTATGTTTACCCTTGAGCTTACAAGCTGCCTCGGCATATGCGGTGTTGCCCCTGCAATGATGATAAACGATGAGATGGTTGGCAATCTCACACCGGAAAGGATAGATGCCATCCTCGAAGAAAGGAGACAGACATCATGAATATTGTCCGTAACCATATCCTAATAAGTATAGATGCAGGCACCCTTATGGCAGGTGCCAGGGCTGTGGAAGATGCCCTAATTAAAGAGCTGACAAAATATGGTCTTGATAAAGAGGTCTCAGTCCTTGAAACCGGGAGTCTTGGTATAACCGGTAGAGGTGTAGTCCTTGTTGTATATCCAGAAGGTATCTACTATGCCGATGTAACAATAAAAGATGTCCCGGAACTGGTAGAGGAACACCTCCTAAAGGGAAGGCCTTTAAAAAGGCTTATCCTTACTGAGGCGCCCAAGAGGACTATAATTACAAAGGAAAAAACAGGCCTCCTAAAGGAGCAGCCGAGGATAGTCCTGAAAAACTGTGGTTTTATAAACCCCGAGAATATAGATGAATATATAGCTGCTGGCGGCTATGAGGCCATTGCAAAGGCACTCCAGACCATGACCCCTGAGGATGTGGTCAATGAGGTCAAGGAGTCAGGTCTTCTTGGAAGGGGTGGTGCAGGTTTTCCTACAGGCCTGAAATGGGAGTTTGCCATCAAGACACCGGGTGATGAAAAATTTGTCATCTGCAATGCCGATGAGGGCGAGCCAGGGACATTCAAGGACAGGCTTATCCTTGAGGGTGACCCCCACAAACTCTTAGAGGGTATGCTCATAGCAGGCTATGCAATCCGTGCAACAACGGGTTTCGTCTATATAAGGGGTGAATACAGCCTGTCTATAGAGAGGATTGAAAAGGCTATTTCTGATGCAAGGTCATATGGTCTTCTTGGAAAAAATATACTTGAGAGTAACTTTAGTTTTGACATATTTGTAAAGAAAGGTGCCGGTGCATACGTATGCGGAGAAGAGACAGCACTCATAGAATCCCTTGAGGGCAAAAGGGGACATCCACGAAACAAACCACCTTTCCCCATTAATGCCGGTCTATGGGGAAAACCGACTCTTGTGAACAATGTGGAGACCCTGGCAAATGTCCCGGAGATTATAAGAAATGGGGCAGCCTGGTATAAAGGCTACGGGACAGAAAAGTGCAGCGGGACAAAGGTCTACACGATTCTCGGACATGTCGCCACCCCTGGGCTTATAGAGACAGAGATGGGTACAACCCTTAAGGATATAATCTTTGAATACGGTGGTGGCATCAGAGAGGGTAAGGCATTCAAGGGTGCTTTAATCGGCGGTGCAGCAGGTGCCTTCATAGGCCCAGAGATGCTCGATGTGAAGATGGATTTTATAAACCTAAGGGAGTATGCTGCAGCGCTGGGTTCAGGGGCAATCCTTGTTATGAACGAAGATACAGATATGGTGGATATGCTGAAAAGCGTCCTCCACTTCTTTAAACATGAGTCCTGTGGTCACTGTGCACCATGCAGGCTCGGCACAGCAAAGCTTGTAGACATAATCGATGAAATCGCTGCCTTAAAGGGGAAAAAAGAGGATTTAGAGAGAATGGTAGAGATAACACAGGCAATGAAAAATGCCTCATTCTGCCCCCTGGGACAGTCAGTATCCCTGCCGGTCTCCAGTGCCCTGAAATATTTCAGGGATGAATTTATGGCACGGGTATCGTGATTTCACAGTAGATTTAAAAAAAATCTTGTTTTAAGGGGTTCTTAATTATGATAAAGGCTACAATAAATAATATAGAGGTTGAGGTAAAAGAGGGAACGACCATCCTTGAGGCGGCAAAAAAGGCAGGCTTTAAGATACCAACCCTCTGTTATCACCCTGATTTAAAACCCAAAGGCTCATGCGGGATATGTGTTGTTGAGGTAGAGGGTTTCCCGTCTATGAAAAGGGCATGCATGACAGAACTGGTAAACGGATGGAATGTCCATACAAATACAGCAGCAGTAAGGGCTGTGAGAAAGGAACTGCTTGAACTGATACTTGCCAATCATGAGATGGACTGCCCTACCTGCATCAAGAATAACCGGTGCGAGCTCCAGAGCCTGGCAGCAACCCTTGGCATAACAACCCTAAAATATAAACAGAGTTTTGAAAAGAAAAATTTAGACAATTCAAGTATGTCTATTGTCAGAAACCCCAACAAATGCATACTCTGTGAGAGGTGCATACAGGTATGTGAGGAGATTCAGACTGTCAATGCCCTTGCCTTGAGCAAAAGGGGCTCTGAGACAATAATAACAGATGCATTTGATGAGGGCCTTGGAAACAGCGTATGTGTAAACTGCGGTCAGTGTACAGTCTTCTGTCCTGTTGGTGCATTGTATGAAAAAAGCGATATAGATAAGGTCTGGGAGGCAATAAACGACCCTGAAAAACACGTGGTTGTCCAGGAGGCCCCGGCTATAAGGGCTATGCTTGGTGAGGAATTTGATATGGAACCAGGCAGCCTTGTGGCAGGAAAGATGCATGCAGCACTACGAAGGATGGGATTCGACGCTGTCTTTGATACTAATTTCACCGCTGACTTAACCATCCTTGAAGAGGGGACAGAGATAGTGGGCAGGATAAAAAATAACGGTAAACTCCCTGTTATTACCTCCTGCAGCCCGGGGTGGATAAAATTTATGGAGACATTCTATCCCCACCTGTCAGAATATGTCTCTACTGCCAAATCACCACAGCAGATGTTCGGCGCCCTTTCAAAGACATATTATGCAGAGATAAAAGGCATACCCCCTGAAAAGATAGTATCTGTATCCATAATGCCATGCACTGCAAAGAAATTCGAATCAAAGAGACCTGAGATGAAAGACAGTGGTTTTCAGGATGTAGATTTTGTCCTCACCACCAGAGAGATAGCGAGGATGCTTAAAGAGGCAGGCATTGACTTAAAAGATATGCCTGATGAACCTGCTGACGACCCTATGGGCCAATATACCGGTGCTGCAACCATATTTGGTGCAACCGGGGGTGTCATGGAGGCAGCCTTACGTTCAGCCTATTTTCTTGTAACCGGTAAAGAACTCGAGGATGTAGATATTGTTGCTGTCAGGGGTATGGATGGCGTAAAAGAGGCAGAAATCGATGTAGAGGGTCTCAAATTGAAGGTTGCTGTAGCCCATGGCCTTGGCAATGCAAGAAAGATTCTTGATAAGGTCACTCGGCAGCTTGAGAAGGAAGGTAGGAGCGAATATCACGCCATAGAGATAATGGCATGCCCTGGCGGCTGTGTTGGCGGAGGTGGTCAGCCCTGGGGTAGTGATATGGCAATGAGGGCAAGGAGAGGTGAGACACTTTATAAGGAAGATAAATCCCTGCCGTATCGCCGTTCCCATGAGAACCCATCTATAAAACTTGTATATGAAAAATACCTGGAAAAACCCAATTCAGAGAAGGCACATCACCTGCTTCACACGCATTATTACAAGAGAAACAAAATAGACGGCAAGGTGGTCCAGGAATGATATTTTTTATAGATTTATAAGGAGGAAAAATGACTTCAGAACATCCATGTCAATGTGCCCAGGTTAGTGAAGAAGAACTATACCCGAGGCTTGAAGAGATGATTGAACAGCATAAAGGGAAGCCTACAGAGTTGATTATGGCACTCCACAAGGCACAGAACCTCTTTGGTTATCTTCCTAAAAAGGCACAGGAGATTATATCGGAAAGGCTAAATGTCCCTATAAGCACTGTATGTGGGGTAATATCCTTCTACAGCTTTTTTTCCACTGTCCCTAAAGGCAGGCACAGCATAAAGGTGTGTCTCGGGACAGCATGTTATGTCCGTGGTGGTCAGCAGACCCTTGAAAAGGTAGAAAAAGAGCTGAATACAAAGGTAGGAGGCACAACAGATGACAGGCGTTTTTCTGTGGATGTTGTCCGCTGCATAGGTGCCTGTGGATTAGCACCTGCCATGCTTGTTGATAATGATGTGTATGGAAGGGTTAAATCCACCAAAATTATGGAAATTCTCAACAAATACGAGTAAGGAGGGGTCATGGCTACTAATTTATATAGGGCACATCTACTGGTTTGTGCAGGTGCTGCATGTGTCTCTTCAGGGTGTCGCGAGATACGCGATGCCTTTGTTATAAAGATACGTGAATATGGACTCCAGGATGAGGTGAAGGTTATAGAGACAGGCTGTGTTGGTTCATGCGATCTGGGTCCCCTTGCCCTTGTTTATCCTGAAGGCGTCTTTTATCAGAAACTGAAACCTGAGGATGCTGAGGACATTGTATCAGAGCACCTATTAAAGGGCAGGATAGTTGAACGTCTGCTTTACAAAGAGCCTCTGACGGCAAAGGCAGTGCCTTCCCTCAAGAGCATAGATTTTTTCAAATATCAGGAAAAGATAGTATTAAGAAACTGTGGTATCATAAACCCCCTAAATATTGAAGAATATATTGCCAGGGACGGATACATGGCACTGGGTAAGGTTTTAACCTCTATGACCCGTGACGAGGTCATAGATGAGGTTATGAGATCAGGTCTAAGAGGCAGGGGAGGAGGGGGATTTCCCACAGGTCTTAAATGGAAATTCGCCCGTCAGGCAGAGGGTGATGTAAAGTATGTGGTATGTAATGCCGATGAGGGTGACCCAGGTGCATTCATGGACAGAAGTGTCCTTGAAGGTGACCCCCATAGTGTCATAGAGGCTATGGCAATAGCTGGCTATGCAATAGGCGCTAAACAGGGCTATATCTATGTGAGGGCAGAATACCCCCTTGCCATAGAGCGTCTCACATGGGCAATAGGCCAGGCAAGGGAATATAAATTCCTTGGCAAGAATATATTCGAGACAGGGTTTGATTTTGACCTTGATATAAGGATTGGTGCAGGGGCATTTGTCTGCGGTGAGGAGACAGCCCTTATGATTTCCATAGAAGGAAAAAGGGGAGAGCCAAGGCCAAGGCCACCTTATCCTGTTGTGAAAGGGCTCTTTGATTCACCTACGCTTCTCAATAATGTAGAGACCTATGCCAATATACCTGCCATAATACTCAAGGGTGCAGACTGGTATGCCCAGTTCGGGACAGAAAAGAGCAAGGGCACAAAGGTATTTGCCCTTGCAGGGGCAGTTAACAATACCGGTCTTGTCGAGGTCCCCATGGGCACAAGATTGGGAGACCTTATCTTCAATATAGGCGGTGGTATTAAAAATAAAAAGAGGTTCAAGGCAGCACAGCTTGGCGGGCCTTCTGGTGGTTGTATCCCCATTGAGCATCTCAATACACCCATAGATTATGAATCTGTTGTTCAACTGGGTGCCATTGTCGGCTCCGGTGGTCTTATTGTTGCCGATGAAGATACCTGTATGGTTGATTTTGCCCGCTTCTTCCTGGATTTTACCCAGGATGAATCATGCGGTAAATGCCCGCCGTGTAGGATAGGTACTAAAAGGATGCTCGAGATATTGACCCGTATAACCCACGGTGAGGGTGAGGAAGATGATATAGATAAGCTTATAGAGCTTGCTACAAGGATAAAACAGTCTGCATTGTGCGGTCTTGGTCAGACAGCACCCAATCCCGTGCTTTCAACCCTTCGATTCTTCAGGGATGAATACGAGGAGCATATAAGGGATAAGAAGTGTCGTGCCGGGGTATGTAGTTCATTGTTTGATGCACCATGTCAGAATGCATGTCCTACTGACCAGAATGCCTGGGGTTATGTAACACTAATCAGTGAAGGTAGATTTAAAGAGGCTATAGCAGTTATAAAGGCAGATAACCCCTTCCCCGGGGTCTGTGGCAGGGTATGTATACACCCCTGTGAGAGCAAGTGCAGGAGACGTCAGATAGATGAACCAGTGGCAATCTGCTCCCTTAAGAGGTTTGTGGCAGATTACGACAGAAACTCCTTTGAACCCTTCAAACCCGAAGTTGCCCCTCCTAATAACAAAAAGGTGGCAATAATAGGCGCGGGCCCAGCAGGTCTTACAGCAGCATACTACCTTGCCTGCAAGGGTTATAAGGTTACTGTATTTGAGGCACTACCTGTTGCAGGCGGCATGCTTGCAGTGGGCATCCCTGACTATAGACTGCCAAGGGAGATACTGGATTTCGAGGTAAAGGCCATAACAGACCTGGGTGTTGAGATTAGATACAATCAAGCACTGGGTAAGGATATTACCATTGATGGCCTTAAAAAAGATGGCTATGAGGCAATACTCCTGGCAACAGGGGCGCATAAAGGCCAGAGGCTCGGTATCCCTGGTGAGGATGCAAATGGAGTCCTTGATGGAGTTACATTCCTCAGGAATCTTAACCTTGGTAAGGCTGTAAAGGTTGAAGGCACCGTGGCTGTTATAGGAGGAGGTAATGTGGCAATAGATGCAGCAAGGTCTGCACTGAGGATAGGTGCAAAGGATGTGGTTATCCTCTACCGTCGTGAAAAAGAGGATATGCCTGCATACGAAGAGGAAATCCATGAGGCAGAGCAGGAGGGTGTTAAAATTTATACCCTTGTGGCTCCTAAGGAGATAATAGAAAAAGATGGAAAGGTCACTGCAATAAAGTGCTTCCGCATGTCCTTAGGTGAGTTTGATTCAGGAGGGAGGCGTAAACCCTTCCCCATAGATGGGTCAGAGTTTACCCTTAATGTGGATACAGTCATTGCTGCCATAGGTCAGGTTCCAGATACATCCTATGTAAACGGAGATGGTATAAAGGTGGCAAGGAATGGGACAATAGAGGTAGATTTAAAGAGTCTGTCCACGGCAAAACCCGGTATCTTTGCTGCAGGTGATAATGTCAGGGGCCCTGCCAGTGTAGTTGAGGCTATTGCAGATGGTAAAGAGTCTGCCAGGGCAATAGATAGATACCTTGGTGGAGATGGTATTGTTGCCCCAACATACAGAGAGGAACTTCTATCCTTAAGGGTGTCATATAATGAGGAAGACTATCAGAAAGAGAGAGAAAGGGAGGAGATGCCCCAATTGCCACTTTCAGAGAGATACAGAAATTTTAAAGAGGTTGTCCTTGGTTACCCTGTAAAGAAGGCTATTGAAGAGGCAAAAAGGTGCCTTCACTGCTATATAAGGGAAGGAGAAGTAGAATGAATACGATCCGTTTATCCATCAATGGACAGGTTGTGGAGGTTGAAAAAGGCAGCACTATCCTTGATGCTGCGAAAAAGGCAAATATTCATATACCAACCCTATGCTATCTCCCTGAGGTCCAGGCAATAGGTGCATGCAGGGTATGTCTTGTTGAGATAGAAGGGATAGGAAACCTTCAGGCTGCGTGTGTCCATCCTGCTATTGAAGGAATGAAGGTTCATACAAATACAGAGAAGGTGAGAAAGGCGAGGAGATTCTCGGTAGAGATGATCCTGTCAAACCATCCTATGGAGTGTCTTACATGCGCCCGGAATCTCAACTGTGAACTCCAGAAGGTTGCCCAGGAACTCGGTGTAAACGAGATAAGGTTTGCTGGTGAGAAGAGTAAGGGTATCATCGATGAATCGTCTCCTTCCATAAGAAGGGATAATAATAAATGTATACTGTGCCGTAGGTGTGTAACGGTCTGCGAAGCCATTCAATCTGTGAGTGCCCTTTCCCTTCAAGGCAGGGGTTTTGAGACCCAGGTGATGCCCGCATTTGAAAATGGTTTGGGTGAGGTGGCCTGCACAAACTGTGGTCAGTGTTCCCTTGTATGCCCTGTTGGGGCAATTACAGAAAAAGATGACACACAGGCAGTATGGGATGCCTTATCAGACCCCACAAAATTCGTAATCATCCAGGATGCACCAGCAGTGAGGGCTGCCCTTGGTGAAGAATTCGGGTATCCCCCCGGGACACTGGTGACAGGGAAGATGCTCGCTGCAGCAAGAAAGCTCGGGTTTGATAGGGTCTTTGATACAAACTTTGCTGCTGATTTAACTATAATAGAAGAAGGTAGCGAACTACTAAAAAGGGTAAAAGAAGGTGGAAAACTGCCGTTGATAACAAGCTGCAGCCCTGGCTGGATTAAATTTATCGAACATTTTTATCCTGAACTCCTGCCACATCTCTCCACATGCAAATCACCACACCAGATGCTCGGGGCACTCTGTAAGACCTATTTTGCCAAAAAAGAGGGCATCAATCCAAAGGATATGGTTGTTGTATCTGTTATGCCCTGTACTGCTAAAAAATTCGAATGCACAAGACCAGAGATGACAGACAGCGGCTATAAAGATGTGGACTATGTATTGACTACAAGAGAGTTTGCCAAGATGATAAAAGAGGCTGGTATAGATTTTAGAAACCTCGAAGACGGGACATACGATAACCCCATGGGCGAGTATACTGGAGCAGCCACCATATTCGGTGCCACAGGCGGTGTTATGGAGGCAGCATTGAGAACCGCCTATGAGCTGGCCACAGGGAAGACTTTGGAAGATATAGATTTTGTTCAGGTTAGGGGTCTAAACGGCATTAAAGAGGCAACAATACCGGTAGAGGGAATAGGCGACGTAAAGGTTGCTGTAGCCCACGGCCTTGGTAATGCAAGAAAACTCATGGAGAGGATTAAATCTGGAGAGGCAGGATATCACTTTATTGAAATTATGGCATGTCCTGGAGGATGTGTTGGCGGAGGCGGTCAGCCCATCCCGGTAGATGCCCGGATAAGGACACTAAGGGCACAGGCACTGTATAGCGAAGACAAATCTTTGAAATACAGAAAATCCCATGAAAACCCGTCCATTAAGAAAATTTACGAAGAATTTTTGAAAGAGCCGCTGGGAGAGAAATCTCACAAGCTGCTTCATACAAAGTATACGCCGAGAAATAGATATTGATTCTTAAAATGATTAAAGATGTTGTATAGGATAGAAAGGGACCTCCTGGGAGAAATGGAGGTCCCAAAAGATGTTTACTACGGTATACATACTGTAAGGGCTATAAAAAACTTTCCCGTATCACATTTCAAAATCCCCGAAGAATTGATAATTGCATTGGCGCAGGTAAAAGAGGCGTGTGCCCGGGCAAACTTAAGGACAGGTCTTCTCGATAAAAGGATAGGAGATGCCATTATTATGGCTGCACAGGAGATTCAACAGGGTGCCCTCCATGACCAGTTTCCTGTTGACCCATTTCAGGGAGGGGCAGGGACTTCTACGAATATGAATATGAACGAGGTTATAGCCAACAGGGCAATAGAGTTCCTTGGCGGCACAAAGGGAGACTATTCAATAGTCCACCCCATAGAACATGTGAACCTATCCCAATCAACAAATGATGTGTATCCTACATCGGTTAAAATAGCAGCAATTAAGCTCGTAATAAGATTGAGTGAGACCCTTGCAAAACTACAGGGTGCCCTACAGGAAAAAGAATCTGCCTTTGCAGGTATTTTAAAATTGGGTAGAACTGAGATGCAGGATGCAGTTCCCTTAACACTCGGACAGGAGTTCGGTGCCTATGCAGAGGCAATAGCCCGTGACAGATGGCGTCTGTATAAGGTAGAGGAAAGGCTAAGACAGGTAAATCTCGGTGGGACCGCCGTAGGAACCGGTCTAAATGCAAAAAGAGAATACATATCTGCTGCCATTGAAGAATTGCAGAATATTACAGGATTGGGCATTGCAAGGGCAGAAAATATGGTGGATGCCACCCAGAATGCCGATGTCTTTGTAGAGGTATCAGGTCTTATAAAGGCATCCAGTGTTAATCTTTTTAAAATTGCCGGTGATTTGAGATTGTTATCCAGCGGACCTTTGGGCGGTTTGGGCGAGATCGTCCTTCCCAAAAGACAGGAAGGGTCATCCATTATGCCCAACAAGGTAAACCCAGTGATTACAGAGATGGTGACCCAGATTTCTCTTCAGGTATTTGGTTTTGATTATGTAATAACAATGGCAGCCTCTTTAGGGCAGCTTGAGTTAAATGCCTTTATGCCAGTGATTGCATTTAACATAATAAATGCATTAAAATTGATGATAAATGCCTCGGAGATATTCAAAAACCATTGTATAGAGGGTATTATGCCCGATAAAGAACGATGCAGCAGGTGGCTGGAAGAAAGTCTTTGTCTTGTTACAGCCCTTGCACCTTACATAGGTCATGAAAAGGCAGGCGAACTTGCAAGAAAGGCGCAGATGGAGAAAAAGACCATAAAAGAAGTAGCGATGGAATTAAACCTCTTTACAGAAGAAGAACTGAACATAATATTCAGTCCTCAAGAGGTTACAAGACCAGGTATCCCTGGGGAAAAGAAGTTAAAAAAGAAGGATAGATAATGGCAGACACGACATTAAGTGATACACCTCGTGGCAGTAGACTCCACATTGCCATATTCGGCAGGAGAAATGCAGGAAAATCAAGCCTTATTAATGCCCTTACAAACCAGAACATCGCCATAGTATCCGATGTGCCAGGTACTACCACAGACCCTGTATATAAATCCATGGAGATATTGCCCATAGGGCCTGTTGTCTTAATCGATACCGCAGGTATCGATGATGTGGGTGAGCTTGGGAGACTAAGGATTGAGAAGGCATACAAGGTCCTTGCAAAGACGGATTTGATGCTCCTTGTTATTGATCCATCAAATTTAGATGGTGATTTTGAAAAAGAGGTTATAGACAGGGCAAGGGAAAACAAGGTGCCTGTAGTGGGGGTTATAAATAAAATTGATGTATATCCCGAAGTGGATTTTAAAGAGATTGGACAGAGGTTTAATATCCCTGTAATACCAGTGAGCGCCCTTACCAAACAGGGTATCCATGAGCTCAAGATGGCCATGATTAAAGATGCCCCAAAGGACTGGGTATCACCAACAATACTGGGCGACCTCATATCCCCCGGCGATATAGTTGTGCTTGTGGTGCCCATTGACCTTGCAGCACCAAAGGGCAGGTTAATCCTTCCCCAGGTTCAGACCATAAGAGACATCCTCGACCACGATGCCATGGCATATGTGGTAAAGGAAAGGGAATTAAAGGCAGCACTGGGCAATCTGAAAAACAAACCAAGGCTTGTTGTAACTGACTCTCAGGCATTTCTCAAGGTTGCAGCAGATACCCCAAGGGATGTCCTTATGAC
>JAKPCK010000016.1 GCA_029553295.1 Deltaproteobacteria bacterium
ACCCTTATGCCGTCCCCACCCCCTAAACACGCCACAAGGTATCTGCCGTCTCTTGAATAGGAGAGATGGTATATTACCTCAGGGAGACCTGTGAGCCTGGCAGTGATGGCACCTGTATCCCTACTAAATATATAGATAGAAACTGATTTATCCCATTCATAACCTGTCCAGCCACCTGCTGCAATGTGTCTTCCATCCGGTGAGATGGCTACTGCATATATCTTACCTTCGTCGCCTTCCCCTACGGGTGGTCTTAAGGTCTTTATAAGCCTGCCCGAGCCTACCTCCCATAGCTTTATAGTCTTGTCATAAGAGCCTGTTACAATAAACCTCTCGCTGCTGTCTACCCCAATCCTTATTATAGGTGCTGTGTGCATGCCTGTTTCAATCTTAAGGATGGGCTCTGATGGTGGCTCAGCGGCAAGGACAGTGTTTAAAATAATAATCTGGAGAATGATACAGAATAAAAAGGGCTTTATGGACCTCATATGACCCCCTGGATAGATAAATAGGTAAGTGATTATTGAGATTATAGTCTTTTATAAAAACCTGTGCAAGATAAAGTAATCTAATTTTTATTTAAGGCCGAAACTACCGACTACATCGGTGGTGGTTTATTTCCCTTTCTTTTTAGGTATTTGCTCCTGACAAACTATGTTATAAATGCCTTCTCCTATAGTTCTTGGAATAACAGGTGTCATTTCGGCAAATTTAAAATCCAAAGACTTCACTGGTTCAGTGCTGTCTGCATCATACTCCATATATTTAACGATCGCTGCGCTCATTTGGTCACAATTTAATTTCCATAGGTAGAGCTTGTTAGTGACTTTATACTCAGGACCATACCACTTTTTTAGTGACTCTTCCGCAGTCCATATCATTACATGACCATCAGGTAGCTTTTTCACACTTTCACTATCATAGAAAACCTTAGAATTCTTCATTTTAGTAAGAAAAACCCATCTCTTGTCTCTGCTCATGTCGCTTTGAATCTCAGCTGCCTTCCTACAGTAAGATACCCTCCACACCTCTTCATATTTGTCCTTCCAGTATGATCTTTCTAAGTCACAAGCTCGTTGAAGGGCAGCGACGGCCTGGAATTTCTGTTCCATTAGCGAGTAACACATCCCCTGTTTTATAAAACTTTCAGCCAGCCAAGCCTTGTCATCTGGATCATCCGACCTTAGAGGGAAAACATTTGAGGGAATTAAAGACATTAGTATAAAGCCTCCTGCCTGGTCTGTGGGTAAATAATCCGAATATATAGAATTTAAAAAACTTTTTACACTGGGTTTAAGTTCTATACACCTTCTGAAGTCGCTGGCAGCTTT
>JAKPCK010000025.1 GCA_029553295.1 Deltaproteobacteria bacterium
GAACCAACTGCCGCCGCGACACACCCGGTGACTGCCTGAAGAAGGTCCTCCGGGATTGTCTCTGGGGCTGTTGGAATAATAGTCTTTACCAAACCAGTCAGACACCCATTCCCAGACATTGCCGCTCATGTCGTATAGGCCAAGGCCGTTGGGTTTCTTCTCACCTATAGGGTGGGTTTTCATGCCTGAATTGGAGTTATACCAGACATAATCATCGGGGTTATCGTTTGTGCCGGCATACTTTTCTCTTTTGCCGCCGCTACGAGCCGCGTATTCCCACTCTGCCTCTGTGGGGAGGCGATAGGTCTTGTTTGTTTTTCTGCTTATCCACTGAATATATGAGTTTGCATCATTCCATGAAACACATGCTACAGGATGAGAATCCGACTGAGTAAAACCGGGGTTGCGCCAGTTTTTGCTGCTTTCTTTCTTCCATCCCCTACCTGTAAATATATAACATCCGTCTCCTAATTCGGCTTCGGTCCTGTAGTTCGTATCTTCAACAAATTTCTTGAACTGCCCGACAGTGACTTCATATTTCCCCATATAGAAATCGCTGATGCATATATTATGGACGGGTTTTTCGTCTGCATCTCCACCCCCGAAGGTATCACCCATCTCAAAGCAGCCGCCCTTGACAAAGACAAACTCCATGCCGGTTACAGGGTCTTTGAATTGTTTGCCCCCTGCCTCAAGCTCCCAGTCAAAGGTAGTGGATAAACCCTTTGGGAAGTCCTGGAGGACATTCCAGTATATCTTTTTGTTCCTGCCTGGTCTTACCTTTCCATAGTCTCCTTCAAGGTGTAGCCTATCCTGCGTATAGACTGTGTCTTTTACAGTGATGGTGAGGGTTACCTCTGCCTCTTCATCTCCTGTCAGGTCATACTCAAAGAGGATTCTATTTCCTATCTGCTGGGGACGGATGTTCTCCACCTCAGCGGCAAGGAGCATAAAAGGGAATAAAACCAATAGGAGAATCCCTAAAAGACTATGTTTTATCATTTTCTATAATCTCCAGCATATCTTGAAAAATCTCTTTTATATCATGCAATTCATTGACAAGGATATCATAGAGAGTCTCTGTATCTATGTGATTGTAGATATGTACTATCCTGTTTCTGAACTGTATTATCTGTATATATATATTCATTTTATCTTGTCTCAAATACCCTTCTCTACAAAGAATCTTGAACACATCTGCATTTGTATCAGGGGTTTTTAGGCCAAGGGATGAGATAATATAATTTCCCATATCAAGGAGCACCTGTATTGATGTCTGAAGCCTGTGAAGGGCAGAGTCAATGTTTCTGAAATCAGAGGTAAACTCTTTGAAATCCTTCTTTTGCAGGTATGATAGTTTCTCTATATTATCAACCAAGACATCAATTTTTGACTGGATATCTGATTTTCTCATAGGCTTTTTAGTCTCCTTTTTATTCCTTCATAATAAAACCTGCTGTATTTTCTTAAGGTTATCTCAAAATCACAGTAGGCTGAGAGGACGCCTGCAATGTATCTTGCCCTGAAAGATGAGTCTCCATCATAGATGAGTATCCCTGTTTTTAAAACATTGTGCTGGAATACAAGGCCCTGCCTGTTAAAATTGATAATATCCACCTCTTTGACATTAAGGGCATCCCCTATTCTATATGCAAGATAGTCTTCTTCGTGTATGAGGTGCCTGCCTGAAGGGGCGCCTTCTTTATAGATGATTGCAAGGTCTAAATCGCTATTTGGTGTATTTTTGCCTCTGGCATATGAGCCAAATAGATAAACCCCTGCAATGTATGGGTATCCTTTGAAGATTGATGTGAGTTTATCTATATCTTCCATTATCTTGTGCATAATTATTCACTTATTCAACTGATTCCCTAACCCTCTAAACCTCCAGCCCTATTTCTCTCCGCTCTTTGCTTTATGTACTTCTAACTCATTGCCCATTGCTGCCTTTATCTTGCCAGCCTCACAAGTACTGCCTTATCATCCCCTGTCACTACAGGCTTTTGCTCTATGCTGTTTAACCTGCGAGCCATATACGGGACATGCTCATTGAGATATGTCTTCATCTCATGGACTGTTATGATACTGTCCTTGTTTGCATCAGCATCACCCTGGATACCCTTTAAGAAATAGTATGTAAAGAGGGAATGTCTCTTTTCAGGATACCATGTAGAGACCTGGTCCATGGCAGCACTTGTCATTATGACAGCATTGGCTGGTGTCTTTATGTCTTTTTTGACCTGTAGGACAAGGGGGCTTATGTTCTTGAATATGAGACCCTTGCCAGAGTTGCCTGAGAAGCAGGCATCCAGGACAACGGTAATCCTTTTTGCAGGTAATTTTGAAAGGTTGTTGTAGAATGTCTCGAGCCTGTAGCCATTTGTTGTTATAAACTGGGGATTTGCATCAACAGGGACAAAATATGCATCCTTTGTATCTATGTCGGGTGCGCCATGACCCACATAATAGATAAAGACCTCAGAGACATTCTCTTTTATGAAGTTATATAGTCTGCCCCTGGGGTTTCTCTCTGAGCCGAATATCTCGTTGAATTTTGCGAATGTGGCATCCTCTGTATAGATGATGTTTTCTGGTTTAAACCCGAATGTCCTTTGGAGATACTCCTTCATTATGCGGGCATCCCTGTCTGCATACTCTACATCAGGGACTCCAGGGACTGCCTTATAGTTCTTGTTGCCAATGATTACAGCTACATCAAAGGGGCCTGCCTTTTTCCCCTCTGGTATCTTCATATCCACATCCACACTGAGACCTGTGGCAAGGGCTATATCTGCCCTGGGTGCATCCTCCCCCTTTATCACAATCTCATGGGTCCTTCTCTGAGGGGCATCCATGACAAAGCCTGTGGCATGGGCTATACTGAACTGGGGTCTTTCCTCGTTTATCCTTATGGTAATGGGTATCTTCTCACCGTTTTTTATCTTCTTATTTGTATAGAACATGAACTTTATGTCCTTGAACCTGCCTCCCGGGATATAGCCGAGGTCAAAATGGGTGACAGAGTCCCCTGCTATAAAGACATTCTTCCCTATCTCTATATCAACGGATACACCTTTTGCAGTGCCATGGCCTATATTCTGGATCCTCGCTGTTACCTCTACTATCTCCATGGGTTCTATGCGGCTATTTTTGTTCTGGTCGTCTATGCCTATATCTGCAATAACGAGTTTGGGAGGTTCAAAAGCCTTTGTCTTGAAGGCAATCCTTAAAGGGTCAGGGTCAAATCCATTTGCCTCCTTTAAGTCAATATTGACACGGACATCACCTGTGGGGAGTGCCTCAGATGCCCTAACCGGTATCTCCTGCCTTATGGTCTTTCCTGCCGGGATAGTCCCTATTGTAACAGAGGCAGGGATATATAGACCTTTAATTGCCCTATCCAGGGTAATATCTGCCTTTACATCGAATCCATCTCCCTTGCCTGTATTCTGGACAGTGATGATTAACTTGCCTGTCTCCTCTGCATCAAGGATATTGTTGCCCGATGGCTCTGAGAAGGATACAGTGGCAGTGAGATTTGGCGGGAGGGGGAGGACATTTACCTTAAACTGCCCCTTGCCTGCCAGGACCATTAATGGAAAAAGAAGCAGTATAAAAGATATTAAGGGTATCTGTTTCTTCATCCTTTACCCCTCTTCATATTGTTTGGAATGACTTTCTCATAAAAATATCATACTCAACAGGGTATTACAAAATATTTTTCAGGTCTTGTAATCAGTGATGGGTAATAGGTGATGGGTGATAGGCGGTTGGTAAAAACTGAATATCGGAAATAGAAGATTAGAAGATTAGCTAAGCCTCCAACCCCTTACCTATCGCCCCTTGCCCCTTACCTATCGCCCCTTGCTGGCTTTATAAGCCATCTCAAGGTTATTGCTGGCAAGGGTGTGGTTGGGGTTTATCTCAAGTGCCTTTTTATATGCACGTATTGCATCATCGTATCTACCTGCGAGGAAATAGGCATAACCCAGGTTGTTGTAACCCCTTGCCTTATTGGGAGATTTTTTTACTGTGTCCTCCCAGAGGGCTATCTCGTTCCGGTATATATGGTTCCTTGCTATGGTAAAACCCCCTGCAAGCATTGCAAGGACAATCACAGTAACCCACATACACTTCATGTTATTGATGATCTTTGCAAATACATAGACAATACATGAGCTGAATACAAGAAATATACCCCAGCCTGCAAGGTAAAAGTGCCTCTCGTTTATTATGTCTATACGGGGGATGAGGGTGCTCGTAGGTATTAGCTGGATGATAAACCAGAACACGGAAAAAGAGAAAATCACAGGATAAATCTCGGGCTGAGGTATAACCTTTTGATTTTGGGGTGAGACCTCACTGGTCTCTGATTTCTTTCGTATGAGTCTTACAAGAGAAAATATGCCTGCCGCAACTATCACGCACAGAAACAGAAACTCTATGCCAACAGTAAGGCTCCAGCGGCTTATAACAGGCAAATCAGGGTCAATGTTTAATCTGTTGAGGAGAAGATAATGGGAGACAGTGGAGGTAATACCGTTCAACTGGCTCAAAAGATTGGATTTTAAAGGCCTTATATCCACACTGTATGCTATGAGCCCCGTGTATCTCGTGAAAAGAAAAAATACAGAAAGGGATGCAATAAATATAAGCCATTGGAATGCCTGTCTTTTGAGCATATCCATAAAACGGATAGGTCTTTCACTTACACACAGCTCCCAGAGGACGAGGGCAAACGGGAGGGTAAGGCTCACCTCTTTGGTGAGTATGGCAAGGAGAAAAAGAAGCGCAGAAGACAGACCCCACCTACCTCCCCACCCAGAAGAGCGATCAACCCTTGCGTATGCCAGGAGGCTACCGAGATAGAAAACTGCCATAAGTGATGAAGAACGGCCGCTTATATAGGTTACTGATTCTGTCTGGATTGAGTGGGCTGCAAAAAACAAGGCGGTTATAAAGGCTATAACAGCATTGTATGTAAGCCTTTTTGTAAGGTAATAGATTAAAAAACTATTTACAGCATGACAGACTATGTTGAAGACATGGAAGCCAAAGGAATTGGGACCTGCAAGCCAGTTTAAGGTATAGGTGAGTTTTAGCAGCTGCCTTATGCCGCTTCCTGCATCCTGCCACCAGGCCTCAAGGGAATGGACCCGGGGATTGAAGATAATGACATTATAGTCGTCAAACTGGAAGACACCCCATAAGGCATTGGCATAGACAGTAATGGCAACAATAATAATTGTAAAAGGCCAAAGCCCATCCCTTATCTTGATGCCCAGGATTAAAAAGGGATACACCTCCTTAAAATCTAACTACCTTTTCAGATATTCATCAACCCTTCTGTATGTCCTTGTAAACTCATCCTCATCCTGCCTTGGCGGTGGAGGAGGTGGTGGAGGAGGTGGAGGCTGAACCTGCTGGATGGGTGGCTGTTCGGATAATGGGGGCTGGATGGATACTGGTGGTGATGTATATTGCCTGCCGTATGGCTGAGAGGTATATTGCCTGCCGTATGGCTGGGCTGTATATGACCTGCCTGTCCCACCACCCATAGCTGCACCGCCTATTGTTATGGCTTCAAAGTCCTGAGCAAATCTGTTTCCTGTCCTGTAGACGACACCGCAACCATGGGTTATACCCTGCGATGCAAGACAGGTCCCCTCACCGCCTATCCTTACAGTAAACTGACAGTAGTATGTCCCGGGGGGCACGGTCAAATCAAATAATGCCAGTCCATCACCTCTTCCATCGGTGTATAACTGTCCGAAGTCCCATGCCACAGTGTATGCTGTATTTCCCTCTCGGTTAATAACACCCTCACCGCCAACAGAATATCCACCAAACACATTATTTTCAACCCTGGCTGTCTTGTTATACGGGTTAAAGAGATGGACACCCACTGTATAGGCATGGTTGGGTTTTGCACCCCTTAATTCAAAATGCACAGCTACACCCCTATGGTTAGTATGCCATTTTACAGAGCCTGATGATAGAGGTTCTCCGAATATATCCCAGCCCCTTGTGAGATTGGCATATCCTGACCCCTGGGCATACAGGTCTTCAGGGAGATTAAATCCACCGATTAAAAAAATAAGTGAGATTATAGCCAGAACAATCTTAATCCTTCTCATAATTACCTCCTATTTTTCAGATAAAAAAATAAGGGCTTCGCCCCGGGTACTACCTAAATGCCAACCACAGGGCGAAGAGGGGAATAATTTTTTTATCTTTGCAAAGAATATAATTGAACTTAATCTAAGTCAATGATATAAATCACATACAACAACACTGCACTTTTGTAAACTTCTTAAAGCAATTTTAATATATAAGGAGGAAAGATGTCCATGAAAAACACAGGCTTTAAAACATATTTTTTTATTATTTTTATTATATCTCTTATCGCCATACCTTTTTATGATGCCTATGGCGCTGTTGGTAAGATAGCTGACCTAAGCGGGAGCGTCTCTATAAGGGATAAAAACAATGTCCCATATAAGACAGCAAAAAAAGGGGATGTCTTTGACAGGGGTTACTGGATTAAGACAGGGGGAAATGGCTGGGCATCCCTTCTTTTGTCAGACGGTAGTAAAATAACCCTTGCCAATAACACAGAGCTCGAGATTACCGAATACCTCATAGGCAAGAAGGAAAAAAACGGTGTATTCACCGTAACTCAGGGCAAATTAAGGGCGTCTGTGACAAGGCTTGCCGGTGAACGGGTAGATTATAAGGTAAAAAGCGCAACAGCAGTGGCAGGGATAAAGGGGACAGAGTTTATGATGATGACCCAGGGACAGGCGAACGTATTCTTCGGCAATGAAGGGAGCGTTGGCATATCAGGGAATACAGGCGATGCAAAAAAACTCGGTGCAGATACAATGGTCCAGAACACAAGGGGTTATGTCCCTGTTGACCCTGTAGAGATAAAGCCTGAAACCCCCCTCTATACTGCAAAGAATAACTTTAAAGAGATTACAGCAGCCCAACCTCCAAAAGACTGGGAGCTATCAAACAACCTGCCCCACATAATCGCAAGATGGAACATAAACTACGGACACTATCTTGCCGATGCAGGTAAATACGATGAGGCACTCCATGTATTCCAGATTGCCCTTGACCTCACGGACAGGCCTGATATAAGAAGCGATGCAAGGCTGGAAAGGGGTGCAGTTTATTCGAGCTTCCTGGGAAACCCGGAGGCAGCGCTATCTGAATATCTCCTTGTCCTTGAGGAATATCCCCAGGTAGTTCAGCGAGAGGTTGCCCTCTATAATGTCGGCAGGACACTATATGAGCTCGGGTTTAAAAATCAGGCAAAGCAGAGGCTCCTCCAGTATAAGAAGGAATATCCATCAGGCAGGTATATGAGCAATGTAGAGACTTATCTAAATACACTGGGGGTAAGATAGTCAAATTTACAGGGGTTTTTAGGTGAAATTCTCACGATTTTTACATTTTTTGGTTATAGCCATCATAGGTATAATCATAACGATTATCCTATATGGCCTCAAGATAGAGTTTATAACAGCCATTGACCTGAAGCTCAAGGATACCAAGTTCAAAATCAGGGAGCATATAAAACCCACTGACAGTATTGCCATTGTAGCAATAGATGCCAGGAGCATAAATGAACTGGGGAGATGGCCCTGGGACAGAAAGGTCATGGCAACCCTTATAGAGAACCTCAAAAGATACGGTGCAAAGACAGTTGCCCTTGACATTGTATTCTCCGAAGAGTCTTCGCCAGATTCTGATATTGCCCTTGCCAAATCCATTAAAAATGCAGGTAATGTTATACTGGGATATTTCTTCAGACAGGAAGAGGAGGCCAAGACAAATCAATCCCTTGAAATACTCAAGGAATCGAGGATAAAGGTCATCCGTGTCCAGGAGAATGTCACAGAGATCCCTGTCCTAACATTCCCCAGCGTGGAGGCCAACATACCTGTTATAGCCCGGTCTGCAAATGCATCGGGATTCTTCAATGTAACCCATGACAGGGACGGCATAATAAGGAC
>JAKPCK010000033.1 GCA_029553295.1 Deltaproteobacteria bacterium
TTATATAATACCAGTCTGACACCATCATGTCAGTCATAGCAATCAAGTGACTCTTTTAATTCTTTTTTTATCTCTTCTCTTAGAGATTCAGGTTCCACTACCTCCATGTGGGGTAGCCATGAGTATATCCACTGTTTTATCTCTATTTTACCCAGGACTGTGTATGTGAGCTCCAGTGAACCATCAGGCAGAGATGTTCTTACCTCAGAGGGATGCCATTTCTTTCTCAAGATGAGATCCGCTATCTGGGATTTTACTCTTAGCTTTACTGTTATCTCCTCGCCGTCCATTATACCCCAGCTCTTTGTAAGGTATGATTTTAAATCAAAGCCCTCTCTGGGTGTAAAATATAGAGACCTTTCATGCAGGTCTTTTATGCGGTCCAGTGCAAATACCCTTATGTGTTTTCTTAGATGACAGAATCCTATCAGCATCCACAGACCATTGTGGAAGATAAGACCGTAGGGGTCAACGGTTCTTTTGACAGGTTCCTTTTTACCCCTGCTTAAATAGGTTATATCTATTGACCTCTTGTCTTCTATGGAGCTTGTGATTGTGGTTATGTAATGGGACATCCTCTCTGAATCACAGGCATCGGGTATCTTGAATATAATGGGTAATGTGGATTTCTTTTTATCAGCGTATGTGATTTTATCGAGAACCCTGCCAAACTCTTCTCTGAAGGGTTTTCCCAGATGGGATATGGCCTCACCTGCTGTAAGGAGGATGATGAGCTCATTCTCTGTAAGGGGGGTCTTTTTTGTCCTGTCACCGTAGGGGAAGAAGTAACCCTTTTTCTCTCTGTCGTAGTCCACTACATCTATCATCTTTATAATCTCAAGGTAGCGGTGGACTGTCCTTTCTGATACATTGAAGTGTTCTGCCAGGGATTTGACAGATGGATACTTCTTCCTGGCAATCATGGTGTAGGTCTCTATGATGTTTATTACCTTTTCCGAGATGCCCCCTGGGTTTTTATTCTTTTTGGGGGTGAGCGTTATAAAGGGTTTTTTGGGCACGTTAAATACAAATTTAGCCTACTTGAAAGAAAA
>JAKPCK010000053.1 GCA_029553295.1 Deltaproteobacteria bacterium
TTTGTTCTGGTGTGAAAACCCTTTTTGGTTTTTTGCTGTGTGTTTCATTCATTGTTCGTTATCCTCCTTATTATCATTTTATCACCAAAAGTGCTCTCACAAAAATATCTATTTTTGTCTAATATCATAAAAAACAGGTCAATTAATTACAGCACCCACCTTCTTACCTATCTCTGCCTTGCTGAGGGGTGTTCTTTTTCTTCTGGCAACAGTATTTACAATCTGGTTCAGCTTCTTTTCAGTGGCTTCAAGGAGTTCATTTCTCTTTTTCCTTCTATGATCTGCAAGTATTGGATTATAACAGGCAACAAGCCTCTCCCCTGGATAGTCAGGGGAGCTGATCTCAGCAAAGTCAGAGACATCAAAGAGGGACATCTGGATATGCCTTTGTTCTACAAGCTCACGGATAGATGAAGACCGTAGTGCTGTTATCCAGCCTATACCACCTACATCCTTTATCTTCTCTATCTGTGTTGTGGTAATCATGCCCCTGTCACCTACAAGGACGATGTGATTAAGGCCAAAGCGTTTTTTAAGCTTTTCTATCTGATCTGTAACTGTTGTAGGGTCACCGGTATTACCAGGATATACAGTTACTGCAACCGGGCAGCCTTCAGAATCTGTTAATACCCCATAGACTATGATCTTTTTACCCTTTTTATCACGGTCATGACCGAACTGGGCTAAGGGACAGTTATTGCCTTCATAATAGCTGCTTGTTACATCATAGAGGACAAGGCAACCATCCTTTAGGTGTTTGTCTGCAAGTTTCTTTTCTATGCGGTTCTGGTTAGATAAGAGCCAGTCTAAGGCATCGTATAGTTCATTCTCATCAGCATCAGATACAGAGAGTTCCTCTGCCAGTGTGGTGGTATGCCATAGTCTTGTTGTGGCAAGTTTAGATGATGGGTGGATAAGTCTCTCTGCTATCATGGCAATAACAAGGTCTGCCACCCTTTTTGGTTTCGATGATATGATCTTATTAAGACCGATATTCTTTATTGTCCCGAGGATTGCCTCTACGTGTCCATGGGGGAGGGATTGTTCAATGGTAAAGGTCTTATCAGGGGATATAAGGGTCTCTCCCTTAAGTACCCTGCGGAGTGCCTCTATCTTCTCATGAGGCCAGTCAGTGAGATTGGCAAGGGTCCTCTTCTTTACCTTCTTACCCTCTCTCCATGTCTCTCTGAGGAGGATGGTGGGTCTTGAATTCCTGTTTGGCACCCATTCAACATGCATGACCACAGTATAATATAATTAAATATTTATGTCAAGAGAAATTATTATAATACATGACTACAAATATCACTGTAATTTTATACTATTATAAATGATTTCAATGGGTTAGGGGGGTTTTAGAAGGGGAACTTCGGTTTAAATTATCCTTGACAAACCGTTATATATTTTGTTATATAACGAGCATTATATATCCAAATATATAACGAATATTGAAATTGCAACATAATCAAGTAAAGACTGAAAAAATAAACAGGTTATGCTAATGGGATTCTACAATTTATTGAAAAAAGAACTGGCTGACATTACAAAACAGATGCCCGGTGAGGCAATAAAGGTCATCTCGTCAAGACCCCTCTCTCCTGAAGAGGCAATCGGTAGGCCCGACAGGTCGGATTACCCGCTTTTAAAAGGAAAGGAGTTTATGATTGAGGCCCAGTTTAGAGGGGAAAGGGGTCAGGCATTTACAGATATGCCTAGTAATTTTGAAGGCACTATCACTGATTTACTTCAACTTAAGCTCGAAAATAATTTTGAAAAAAGCCTTTTTATAGCATGTTTCAATGCGGTTATGAGATACTTCGGTCGTGCATCAAAAACAATACACTGTAAGGATAAAGAACCAAAGGCCTGCGCAGAGACATTAGCCGAATTTGTAGGAAAACAATTCGGCAGGCCAAAGATTGCTTTTATAGGTTATCAACCTGCAATGATTGAAAAATTATCATCACAATTTGAACTCCGTGTTGTGGATCTCGATAGAGACAACATCGGCGCAAATCGCTTTGGCCTTACAATCGAAGGCCCCGAAAAAACAGAGAATATTCTTAAATGGTGTGAAGTTATTTTAGCAACAGGCTCTACCTGTGCAAACGGCACAATTGTTGATTTCCTTGATAAAAAGCCAGTTGTTTTCTACGGTATTACCATTGCAGGGGTGGCATCTGTCTTTGGTCTGAACCGTTTCTGCCCATATGGTAAATAAAATAAATCCATGTCTAAGGAGGCAATCATGTCTGTTCTAAGAATTGCGGTTTCAGTTTTGGCACTTTTTTTATTCTTGTCCAATGTTAATGCAAACGAACTCGTTCCTATCAACATTGCTGTTGAGTTCACAGATCATGCAGCAAGCGCTTATATAGCAAAACAAAAGGGATGGTTTGAAAAAGAAGGCATAAAACCCACATTTTTTAATTACGTTACAGGTATGGCCCTTGCCTCTGCATTAGGTAGAGGGGATATCCAGGTAGCATATATGTGCCTGTTGCCTGCAATAAATGCCTATGCAAATGCAAAAGTCCCCATCAAAATAATTGCAGGGACCCACGAGCACGGTTATGCCCTTGTGGTAAACCCTGAAAAAATAAAAAAAATAAAGGATCTGGAACGACCTGATATCGCCATCGGGAGTGTGCAGGTGGGCGGACCTACAGATGCCATACTCAGAAAGACCATAGAAAAATTTGGCCTTGATGATACAAAGATCTTAAAAAAGGTGCAGAGGATGAATCCGCCTGTCCAGATCATGGCTATAAAGATGGGGAAACTTGATGCGTCTTTTGTACCTGAACACTGGCCCTCACTGGCAGAGGATACAGGCTTCAAGGTAATGGTAAAAAGTCAGGATGTGTGGCCGAACATGCAGGGAAGTGTACTGGTAGTCAAGGAGGAACTTATAAAAAATCACCCTGAAATTGTAAAAAAACTTATAAGGATTACTGCAAAGGCTACAGACTGGATGAAAAAGAATAAAAAGGAGGCAGCCGATATCATGGCAGAACAGATGAAAATTGCAGGGGAGAGGATATTCCCTGTTGAGGCAGCTAATGTTGCATCAAAGTTAGAGATTACCTCTAAGACCATGCTCAGGTCTATGGAAAGACTTGATTATAAAATGGACATAGACCACAAAAAAGTGGAAGAGGCAATTGCGTTTGCATACAGTAATGGATACATAAAGACAAAGATAGAGGCAAAAGATATCCTTGATCTGAGGTTTTTGAATGAAAGATAGGGTAAGATTTATACATTCATTAACAGGCACCATACCTGTTATTGTGTTTCTTATATTATGGGAGATTGTAGGACGAGTTAACTTTTTTCCCGGACAGTTCTTTTTCCCTCCATTTACCGCGGTTCTAAAAGAATTCTATCATCTTTCGGCAAACGGAGTTCTTGGTAAGAATTTTATAAGTAGTTTTACGCGGGTGGTTATAGGTCTTGTAAGTGGCTCCATTGCGGGCATTTTTGTTGGTATTGTGATGGGATGGAAGGACATAGCAAACAAGGCATTAAGCCCTATAATAAGTCTACTTTATCCTATACCGGCACTGGGATGGCTTCCACTTCTTATGCTCTGGATCGGTATCAACGAGATGCTGCCCATAACTATTATATTTATCTGTTCTTTTTTCCCTGTTGTTTACAATACCACTACAGGTATAAGAAATGTGGACAGGCAGTATATCCTTGCTGCAGAGACCCTCGGTGCTTCAAGTCTGGAGACATTATTCAAGGTGGTGATTCCTCTGGCGCTGCCCAATATATTTACGGGTCTGAGACTGGAGGCGGGTATGGCATGGCGTGTGATTATTGCTGCAGAGATGGTGGCAATTCCTACAGGTATAGGGGCACTGCTCATGCAGGCTGAAAGTCTTGTCAGGGTTGACATAATCATGGTTTGTCTTATAGTGCTGTCCTTTATGTGCCTTATCTTTGAAAAAACCTTTGCCATAGCAGAAAGACATATGGTGGGTAGATGGAGCATCCATGCCTGATATAAAGCTTGTAAATGTAAGCAGACACATATGTAAAAACATAAACCTCCATATATACGACAGGGAGATATTTGTCATAGTGGGCCCAACAGGTGCAGGAAAGACGACCCTCCTCAATATTATCGCAGGGATTACAGATTATTCGGGTAATGTCTATATAGGGGACGTGTGTATGGCTACGGTTTCTCCTAACAAAAGAGGTATTGGGTATATGTTTCAGGGATTGGCCCTGTTTCCCCACCTCACCGTTGAAGAAAAT
>JAKPCK010000072.1 GCA_029553295.1 Deltaproteobacteria bacterium
CTTTTCTATACCCCTCTTCGCCTTGTAAGACCCAAGGGCATCAAGGCTTCAGGCCACAGATTCTGCGATGATATGTTCTTTTTCGAGACAGAACAGGGCATAGACCCCATAGCCCATATAATCCACGGCACCGAAAATAGACTGTCTAAGTATGGTTATAGCATACCAGAAAAGACAGATTCAAAAGAGACCCATGAATGGGATTTAAAGATTACAGACGGTGGCCTTATATGGATTGACTGCCCCTATGGATACAACCCTGTTAAAACCATAGGCGGGGTTACAGGTAAAATCAAAATCACTGGAAAATGCACCCGAAATCAGGCAATTACTCTTGTTATGGGTCAGTATACGCATCTCGGCAAAAATACTGCCTTTGGCTTCGGTGCATATATCATACCCGAGGTTACCGGGGTAAAAAAGATAAAACCCTTATCAAGGGGCAAAAACCTGCTTGAGCGTGCCCTGGAGATTAAATCTCTTGAGAATGCTCTCTCAAGGTTACCCAATTCGTCGCCCGGCATAGACGGGATAAGCGTAACCGATGTAAAAAAGGCAGGCATATCCTTTCTTGAAAGACTTAAAAAAGATGTGCTTTCAGGTGCATATACCCAGGGTGAATTAAAGAGATTTAAAATACCCAAAGATGACGGAAAATTCAGAGACATCTACGTCCAGTGCGTCTCCGACAGGCTCATCCATAAGGCAATTGCAGATTATCTCGCCCCTGTCATAGATAGACTGCTGCTTAATTCAGCATGGGCATATAGAAAAGGGTTCAACAGGATGGGTGCAGCTGAGGCATTGAGCAGGGCCATATCAGAAGGTTACACAGAGGGTATAAAGGCAGATATAGCTACTTTTTTTGACTCCGTAAACATTGAAAAACTATCCTGCATCCTTGAAGGCCTTTTTCCGTATGAGCCTGTAACTGGTTTTATAAAGGAATTGATCGAGCATTTTACAATAAAAGGCATAAAGGGATTGCCCCAGGGTAGCCCCCTCTCTCCAGTATTAAGTAACCTCTATCTTACATGCTTTGACAGGGATATGGAAAAACAGGGCTTTATGCTCATAAGATATTCTGACGATTTTGTAATCCTCTCGAAGGATAATATACCCAAAGATACACTCATCGAAAGGGTTCAAAAATCCCTCAAGAGACTTGACCTAACCCTGAAGGAAGAGAAGGTCTTAGAGGTATGTCAGGAAAACCCCATCCGTTTTCTCGGTTATCTTGTGTCAAAAGACGGGATAACGGAAAAAGAAAAAGACGAAGACAAAGATAACGAACAGTGGCTTCCTGTGTTCAGAGACGACTGGATAGATGGACAGCCTGTATACCTAACATCTCTTATAAAAGGTGCATATTCAGATGGAGCTGACCTAATTGTGAAATCAGGCGAAAAAACCTCGGAAAAAATACCCTGGAACACCATATCGAGACTTGTTGTGGTGGGCCGTGCCCCTGTCAGTGGTGGTCTTATATACAGGGCATTGAAAGAAGAGATACCTGTAGTATTTATTGATGTCCTGGGAAGGCAAAGGGGCTCTCTCTATCCCGAATACAAAGAAATGCCCGATATCGCAGGCCTCCAGTCGGTATTTGCAAAAGACAAGGATTTTATCCTTTCGTTTGCAAAAGAAATAATATCCGCAAAGATCCACAATTCTTATGTATTGCTTAAAAGAAACGGCATAGACTCCCAGGAACTGAAAGAACTTGAAAAAAAGGCAATAGATGCCCAATCTATAGACAGTCTAAGGGGCTACGAAGGAACTGTGGCAAGGATATATTTCTCCGAGTTTGCCCATCTCGTTATGCCCTTTGAATTCAAAGGCAGGGTCTACCACCCACCTGATTGCCCTGTAAATGTCATGCTTTCTCTTGGTTACACACTTCTATACAACAGGATTTCTTCAATGCTTAAAAACAGGGGGTTCAATACAAGGCTCGGCTTTTATCATAAAGGCAGGGGTGCCCACAATGCCCTTGCATCGGATCTCATGGAGGCATTAAGGCACATTGTAGAGAGGATTGTCCTTTCCCTCATACATCTGAAAGAGATAACAAAAGATGACTTCACTTTAACAAAAAAGAAAGAGGTTGATGTGTGCAGGATGGAGGGTGAGGGATTCAGAAAATTTATAAAGAGATTTGAAAAAACTATGGCACAGAAAGCATCCTATCACGGAGGTGAAAAGATGAGTTATAATGCCTACCTCGATGAGATGGCAGATAGCCTGAGACGCTCTTTTAAACTTAATATCCCTTATAAGGCATTGAGGATTGATTGATGACGTGTATAGTATCTTACGACATAGAAAGCGACACAATAAGAAACAGGCTCGCCCGCTTTCTTGAAAAAAAGGGTGTCAGGCTTCAAAAATCCGTCTTTGCCGTGGAGATTGAACGTCATGTATTTAACGGTCTCTTGAAAGGTATCGAAAACATAACAAAAAGACAGGGAAAGGTCGCTGTGTTTCGATTATGCGAGGGCTGTATGAAAAATGCCATCAAGATGAACAAAGATGAGAAGGATTTCTATGTTTTCTAAAATTTTGTTGAAATCAAAGGATGTTGTCTGCTATGATTTACTCCAGACAGCAAAGATACCTATTTTGGTTCCTTGAAAACTCCATGCAAGAGCTTACACAAAAAGGGTATAGGTATCAAAGAACTCGTTTTTAGTTAAAAACCTGTTCTTTGAAAATTTGGAAAAAGTAACCCGTAGGTTCTCGGCTGGCTTCTATCAAGGATTTATGGCCCATTCAGGGTAAAAAAAGGCAAAAAAATGCCAGAAATCGA
>JAKPCK010000101.1 GCA_029553295.1 Deltaproteobacteria bacterium
CTGTCAGCGGTGTTGTGAAAGAGATAAAGGTTGCTGCAGGCCAGGAAGTTGAGGCAGATGCTGTCCTCGCTGTCATTGAATAATAAAGGGGTGAAATCAAATGTTAGTTGCCGGTATAGATATAGGCTCTATAACAACAGAGGCCCTTTTATTCGATAATGACAAAGGTATAGTTGGATATACGATACTACAGACCGGGTCTGATTCAAAAAAGACTGCCGAGATGGCACTTGAGAAGGTTCTGGCTTTTCCATCCAAACAGATATCAGACATCTCATACATTGTAGCAACAGGCTGCGGTAGAAAAAGGGCTAATTTTGCACAGCAGGCAATTACAGAGATAACCTGTATTGCAAAAGGTGTAAATTATCTGTTTCCTGAGGCAAGAACAATAATAGACATAGGCGGTCAGGATACAAAGGTCATAAGGGTAGATGAAAAAGGCAGGGTTGTTGAGTTTGAGATGAATGACAAGTGTGCAGCAGGAACAGGGAGATTTATAGAGGTAATGGCCAAGGCCCTCAATGTTGACCTTGACAAGATAGGGGATATATCACTGCAGCATAAAAAAGAGGTCACAATAAGCAGTATCTGTACAGTTTTTGCAGAATCAGAGGTTATATCCCTGGTCAGCGAGGGAGAGGCCCTTGAGGATATACTGTATGGTATCCATAAGGCCATCTCCGACAGGACTATGGGGCTGATTACACGCCTTGGCGGACCACAGCCAGAGATTATAATGGCAGGCGGTGTTGCTAAAAATATCGGTGTTGTAAAGGCACTGGAAAAGGCCTTGAATGCCCAGATTAAAATCTATGTGGAACCGCAGATAGTAGGTGCATTGGGTGCAGCCATGCTCGCCCTTGAAAAGGCATAAAGGCTCATAAGAAATCAAAAGAGCCAGTGGTTTCCACTGGCTCTTTTTTTGTCCAGATTCACTGATTGGGAATTTCTGCATATGGTGAATTTCTATATTTCAATGAATACAAGTAATTATCAAAAGGGACTTTAAAAAAAAATTTAAACCATTGCAGACTATAGACAATACACTAAAAGGCATATCCATCCTGTTAAAAAGGGATGGATATGCCACAGAGTAAGAGACCCTTTGGTCTCATGATTTTATCTTCTTTTTTTTCTTTAGTTGATATAGAAGGACAGGGATTATAAAGACAACTGCAATGACATCGGTTATTACCCTGGGCTCTATAAGCAAAAGAGATGCAACAAACAGAAGTAACCTCTCCCAAACGCTCATATATGCAATCCACCAGCCAATTACAGAACATGAAAGGAGAAATACACCAATCAATGCTGTAACTGTGACCCATATAATATTCATGGCAGAACCACTCATAAGAAGGGCAGGGTCAAAGACAAACATATATGGCACAATAAAGACTGCAAGCCCTATCCTACATGCTGTCAGCCCTGTCTTCATGGGGTCACTCTTGGCAATACCCGCCCCAGCATATGCGGCAAGGGCAACAGGCGGTGTAATGGCAGAGATAATGGCAAAATAGAATACAAAGAGATGGGCAGATAATACATTAACCCCAAGGTTTGTAAGGGCAGGGACAGCAAGTATGGCGCAGATAATATATGCGGCAGTTGTTGGAAGTCCCATACCAAGTATAAGGGAGGCAATCATGGTGAAGATAAGGGTGAGGTAAAGATTCCCATGTGCCAACTGAATTATGGCGCCAGAGAATTTAAGCCCAAGACCTGTTAAAGTAACAACCCCGACAACAATGCCTGCTGCTGCACAGGCCGCTACAACGCTTAATGCACCCTTTGCACCAGATTCCAGTGCTTTAGCAAGGCCACTAAGATTCAGTCTTGTTGATTTTTTTATGGAGCTTAAAATAAGGGCGGCTACAATGGCCCAAAACGCTGAGAAAGAGGGTGACCTAAGCTCAACGGCAAGAAAATAGACAAGGACAAGGGCAGAGATGGCAAGATAACCCTGGCTTTTAAGGGTGCTCCAGAATTTTGGCACCTCTTCTTCTGATAGACCGCTTAGGTTTGCCCTTCTTGCCTCCATATGGACGGCAGTAAAAAGGCCTGCATAATAAAGAACACTGGGTATGATAGCGGCAAGACATATCTTTAGATAGCTTACGCCTGTCATCTCTGATATAACAAAGGCAGCAGCACCCATAACAGGTGGGACAAGCTGTCCGCCACTGGATGCAACAGCCTCAACAGCCCCAGCAAAATGAGGGGCATATCCTGTTCTTTTCATGAGAGGGATTGTATAGGTTCCTGTCCCTACAACGTTAGCAACAGCGCTTCCTGATATAGTCCCGAAAAAACCGCTTGATATGACAGCTACTTTTGCAGGTCCACCTCTTTTTTTACCTGCAATAGAGTTTGCAAAGTTTATAAAGAAATCCCCTGTCTTTGTTGCCTCAAGAAAAGCGCCGAATATAACAAAAAGAATGACAAAGGTTGCTGAAACCCCTATTGGGACACCATATATGCCCTCGAGGGTTGTGTACATATGCGTTGCAATCCTCTCTATGCTGTATCCCCTATGGGCTATTGCATCCGGGAGGTATGGACCGAAATATGCATAAAGGAGAAAGACAACGGATACGATAACCAAGGCAAGGCCAATAACCCTCCTTGTCATCTCAAGGACAAGGAGGATGGTTATGACACCAAAGACAATATCCCATACAGTAGGCAGGCCTGCCCTATCCACAATGGCATCCATATTTATAATAACATATAGCCCACTTAAAAGGCTCAGGATGGCAAGGCCTATATCAATAAAATTTATTTTTCTGCCTTTGAGATATGGATATGTAAGGAAGGTAATAAGGAATCCAAAACTTAAGTGGATAACCCTTTGGGACCATGGGTCAAGATTACCCAAACAGCCTGTATAAAGGTGAAAAAGGGACATGCATATAGCAAAGAACGCAGCTATTTTTGCGACTATGTTTGCCATGATATGATTACCTCTCTTATTGGGAATTCAAAAAAAACTACCCCGTTTTTTCAACGGGGTAGTTGAAACGAATATCTCCAAAAACCTTATAATTTTTTTTAACATTTTAATCATGATGCTTTTTTATAAGCCCCTGTAAAAAAGCACCCCGATACGACAAAAAGTATCTCCATACTTAAAAAAATCAAATAGTTAGCCACAAAGGCCTCACTATTTTATAATCCCTATCTCTTTGTAATATCTGAGGGCGCCTGGGTGCACAGGGATAGGGCTCTGTTTTGCCGATGCCTCTGCTGTTGTAAACTCTGCTATCTTATGGGTATTGGTGAGCATCTTCTTGTTTTCAAATATGGCCTTTGTAATCTTATAGACAAGGTCCTCAGGGGCATCCTTATGGCATACAACAGAGTTCCAGACTGTTACTGAAGGGATATCCTCTGTCTGTCCCTTGTATGTGTTTTTCTTTAATGTCCATCCGGTGTAAAACGGATAGGCAGCGGATACCTTCTTTATCTCATCTTGTGTGAAGGGAATGAAGCGAATTTCATGGGTTGTAGCAAGGTCGATTATAGAAGATGTAGGGGGTGCCACATCCCAGATGCCAACCTCTATAATACCATCTTTTAACTGGGTTGCATTCTCCGCAAAAGATAGTCTGTAGACCTTCATATCAGAATACTTGACACCGAGTAAAGGCAGTATCAATCCAGTCTTGTATTCTGTTCCACTGCCAGGTGCGCCCACCGAGACCTTCTTGCCCTTCAGATCAGATATCTTGTAGATGGGATATTTCTTCAGGGTAACAATATGGAATATATGGGGATACATCTGAATTACCGACCTCAGCGAATCTATCTTATTACCCTTGAACTTTCCATCACCTGTGTATGCCTGATATACTGCATCGTTCATGGCAAGACCGAACATTACCTCTTTTTTGCCTACAAGGCGTATGTTTTCCACTGAGGCGCCGGTTACCTCTGCTGTAGCAAATACATTGGGTACCTTTTGATTAATGATCTCTGCCAGTGTCCCACCGTATGGATAATAGACACCGCCTGTCCCGCCTGTGGCAATGACAATCCTCTGCTTCTGCTGTGCGCTGGCAGAACCAGCTACAACAAAAATCAAAGCAAAAGCCAATAGAACTACAGCAAGCTTCTTCATTTTAATACCTCCTCCTTTGTTTTTTGTATACTAATGGTATAATATTCAAAACAATGGAATGTCAATGAATTTTTTTTAACCTTTGTAATTCTTTTTATATAACCTTAATTTTGTTGAATAATATCTATAGACAGGTATTTGGATAATCTCTATGGTTAAGGCATTATCTCTTGCCTCATTAATATTTATAACCTTTTCGCCGTTGACCTCAATAGAAAAATCCCTTTCCTTTGTATTTCTAAATGTAATGGCTGTAAAACTCCTGGAGACAATACCCTCTGTAATACCGTAATATTCTTTTACCCCATAAGATGCTGTCTTTATGTCTTTCATAAGAAATGAATCACCTTCTATATAAAGGACCTCTTCTACCTTTGCATCATATATGGAATTTATATGCGAGATTGTTATCCTGTCTCCATCTTTAATATCCTTGATATATATGATATCTCCGTCTTCTTTTTTTATGACAAGACATTTTGTGGTATGGGATAGATATATAATAACCACTGATATAACAGAAAATATTAATATAATCAATATATTACGAATGGGGAGACCTTTTTTGAGATACTCAGACATGAAATGACTTGACCCCAATTTGTTCATAATGCTAAATATCTAACTGATAGATTCCCATAATACAAGCATTAAATTTCTTAATTTAAGGATCTGTCGACAAAACTTTAATAAGGATTAAAAAAAGATAAATAAATGGAGGTTACAATGGGGAATGATATGGAGATATCAGATAAGCTCATGGGCATTGATACTGCAGTAAAGAGATTTATAAAAGATGGCAGTCAGATAGCCTTAGGTGGTTTTACAGTTGTCAGAAATCCTATGGCAGTGGCCTATGAGATAATAAGGCAGCGAATAAAGGATTTGCACGTAGTATGCCACTCCCATGGCCAGGCACTTGATGTCTTGATAGGTGCCGGTTGTGTCAAGAGACTGGAGATTGCATATGGTGGAAACGGCAGGTATGCACCTACATGCATAAGGTTTAAAAAGGCAATCCAGCAGGGAGACATAGAGTTTGAGGACTATTCTAATTATCAGATGAGTCTCAGATTCCTTGCAGGTGCATTAAACATCCCTTTTATCCCCACAAAATCAGGGCTTGGGTCAGACCTCTTAACCCATGAGGGTTTCTCAGAAGACATAAGGAAACAGAAAAAGGTGGCAAGGAAAAAACTTTCTGTTATGCAGAACCCTTTTAGCGAAGAGGAGGATAATGTGGTGCTTCTACCTGCCCTTAATCCAGATATTGCACTCATCCATGTTCAGTATGTAGGGGAAGACGGCACTGTCCGTATAAAGGGGTTGACATTCGCAGATATTGAGCAGGCAAAATCAGCGGATGTGGTCATAGTGACATGCGAGGAGATTGTGCCACGCTCTTTTATAAGAATGGACCCTGACCAAAATTCTCTCCCGCCTTTTTTTGTGGATGCCATAGTAAAGATCCCATATGGTGCCCACCCTACAGGGTGTTATGGTTTTTACGACTATGACCCAAAACACCTTAATTATTACAAAAACATTGCTGGAGACGATGGAAGATTCAAAGAGTATCTCAATGAATGGGTATATGGGGTCAGGACCCATGAAGAATATCTAAATAAGATAGGTGCAGATATGCTTATGAAGATAAAGGCCAACCCCGTTCTTGGTTATGCAGTTGGTCTTGACAGAAAATGAATGATACTGTAATGGGTGATAGAAAAATGTGGTTGGCAAAAACAAATAAGAACAAACAAAGATATTACGAATTACTAATTTTATGGAGGTTTATATATGGCAACAGAATATTCGGATAATGAGATGATGGCCATAAGTGCAGGCCGTTTTATAAAAAATGGTGACATTGTATTTGCCGGGACAGGGGTATCCATGCTTGCAGCCACTGCTGCCAAGAGGATATATGCACCTAAGGCTGTTATATTTTTTGAGACAGGCGGTATTGACCCTTCCCTTGATGAGATACCCATGGCAGTATCAGATTTAAGGGTCATGAGCGGGACATGCCTAAATTCAGGCCTTATCGAGGCATTCTCCATAGTGGGCCATAGAAAGCTCCATACCATAGCCTTTCTTGGCGCTGCCCAGATTGATAAATACGGCAATCTTAATACAACCTCTATTGGCTATTATCACAGGCCAAAAACGAGATTCTCTGGTAGCGGAGGTGCCTGCGATGTGGCATCCTTTGCCTCAGGGGTTATAACATTCATGCAGCATGAGAAGAGGAGATTTGTGGAAAAACTCGACTATCTTACAAGCGTTGGATGGTATAAAGGTGGTGATTCAAGGCGCAGGCTTGGTCTTGTAAGGGGTGGTGCCCTTGCAGTGGTTACAAACCTCGGGGTGATGCGTTTTGATGATATAACAAAAGAGATGTATCTCGATGAGTATTATCCCGGTGTATCCATTGAAAAGATTATTGAGAATACAGGATTTGAGATAGATGTTTCAAGGGCAAGGCAGGCCCTCCCCCCTACAGAGGATGAACTTATGATCTTAAGAAATGAGGTAGATCCACAGCGTCTTATATGCAAGGCTTGATGGTTATTTATGTGCCTGAAGACATGTTACTGGATTGTTTGTTTTATTGTGTTTACAGGGTCTTAAAGGTTAAAGGTGATATTTTTGATTTAATTAAATAACAATATACTTGACAAATAATCTTTATTTAAAGTAGAAAGTTAAAATAATGCCATCCAAGATTGTATACAGTATCCAAAATGTTTTATAGGAACCACATGCCTATATAAGGGGGGTGATAGAGTAAAATCTTTTAAAAACATCTTTAAAAAGGGGGTATAAGATGCAGATGAAAAAAATTTTAATCGTTTTAATTGCCGTTGCCTTTCTATCAGGTGTTTATCTTGTTGCACCGAATAAATCCTATAGCCAGTCTCCTATTGTTTTAAAGTATGCAAACTTCCCACCTGCCACGACCTTTCCATGTGTCCAGATGGAGCGTTGGGCAAAAGAGGTAGAGAAGAGGACAGCAGGCAAGGTAAAGGTCCAGACCTTCCCAGGAGGAACCCTTCTTCCTGCCAAGAGTATCTTCGACGGTGTAGTTACTGGCACTGCTGACATAGGTAACTTTGCCATGAGCTACCAACCAGGCCGTTTCCCTGTCTCAGAGGCAATTGATTTGCCCATTGGTTTCAATAGCGCCCGTGCAGCAAGCCTGGCACTCTTTGATCTCATCGAAAAGTATAACCCAAAAGAATTTGAGAAGGTTAAGGTATTGACTCTTTTTACATGCCCACCAGCAGACTTGATGACAAAGACACCTGTCAAATCCTTGAAGGATATCAAAGGTATGGAACTAAGGGCATCAGGGACAGGTGCAGCAGTTTTGAAGCGTCTCGGGGCAACACCGGTTGGTATGCCCCAGTCTGAGGCACCAGAGGCGATCCAGAAGGGTGTGGTAAAGGGTAATGTGTCCTCTATGGAGATATTAAAGGACTTCAACTTTGCAGCCTATCTCCCATATGCAACAGAGGCAAACCTCTTTGTTGTGACCTTTGCAGTTGTTATGAACAAAGATAAATGGAATTCCCTGCCTGATGATGTAAAAAAGGTGCTCGATGGATTAAGACGTGAGCAGGCAGACTGGACTGGAAAATATGTAGATGACCATGTGCAGGAGGCACTTAAATGGTCAAAGGAGAAATACAACCATCAGCTTTTTAAACTATCTGATGAAGATATGAAAGAGATTGCAAGGCTCACAAAGCCCATGATTGATGAATACATAAAGAAGGTAAATGCCATGGGTCTCCCAGGTGAGCAGATAATCAAAGATGTGTATGCACTGAAGGCAAAATACGAGAAACAGTTTAAAAAATAATTTCAAATCTCCCTGCAGACGGCATAGTTCTGTCGTCTGCAGGGGTAAATGAATCCTGTCAATAAAGACATCAAAAGGTGATTACCAATGAAATATATCATTAAATTTAATGGTTATCTTAACCGGTTTCTTGCATTTTTCAGCGGCATAGCGGTTCTCATCTTTACAGGTATAGCAGCAGGAAATATGCTATTAAGGATTGTATATGTCCCAATAAATGGCTCCTATGAGCTCATAGGTTTTTTCGGTGCTGTAGCAACGGGCCTTGCCCTGGGGTATACCCAGATAAGGAAAGACCATATCATAGTAACAATCTTCAGCGATAGGTATCCAAAAAAAGTAACCCCCTTCCTTGACGGGCTCAATTATGTTGTAAATACGTTCTTTTTTACACTTGTGGCATGGCAGACCTTTAAATGGGGGTTAAAGATAGAGAAAACAGGGGAATTGTCAGAGACATTAAAGATTATATTTCACCCCTTTGTTTACTGTCTGGCATTAGGATTTGCAGCCCTTGCCCTGACACTTTTCATTGACCTACTACGGCTATTTTACAAGGAGAAAAAGGTATGATTACCCCTCTTACAGGATTATACGGAACCTTATTGATGCTTGCAGTCATGCTGTTATTGAGGATCCCTGTTGGCTTTGTTATGGCATTTATGGGTTTTTTTGGGTTGGCCTATACCATCTCATGGGATGCTGCCCTTGGTATGATAGGGACAGACCTATGGCAGACATTCTCTTCCTACGGTCTTACCGTTATCCCCATGTTTATACTCATGGGTCAGATATGCTTTTACTCACAGGTAAATGAGAGGCTCTATAATGCTGCATACAAGTGGTTTGGTCAGGTAAAGGGAGGGCTTGCCATTACAACGGTTATGGCATGTGCTGGTTTTGCTGCCATATGCGGTTCCAATACGGCAACAGCCGCTACAATGACTGCTGTGGCACTCCCGGAGATGAAAAAATATAAGTACGCATCTATTCTCACCTCAGGCTCTATTGCTGCAGGCTCTACCCTCGGTGTTGTCATACCTCCAAGCGTTGTCCTCGTAGTCTATGGCATATATACAGGTCAGTCTATAGGGAAACTATTCTTCGGCAGCTTTGTTCCTGGTGTAATCCTTGCCTTCATTATGGCCATTACAGTCTATGTAATGTGTATAACCCACCCTGAGTGGGGACCAAAGGGACCAAGGTCTACTGTAATAGAGAAAATAAAGGCCATCCCTGATGCCATAGATATGGTCCTTATGTTCGGTATTATAATGTATAGCCTGTATGCTGGGCTTTTTACACCATCTGAGGCAGGCGCAGCAGGCTCTGTGGTTGCCATTATTATAAGCCTTATAAGGAGAAGACTTACCTGGAAGGGATTTCTGGGTTCTGTTATTGATACACTCCGTATATCCTGCATGATATTCATGCTTATAGCAGGGGCTGTTCTCTTTGGCCGTTTCCTTGCTGTTACAAGATTGCCATATGTTGCAGCAGAGTGGGTTGCAGGGCTTCCTGTCCCTCACTGGATGATATTCTGGTCGATGATGGTAATCTATATAATCGGTGGATGCGTAATGGATGCCCTTGCATTCTTGCTCATAACGGTCCCCATATTCTTTCCTGTTGCCCAGCAGATGGGATATGACCCAATATGGTTTGGTGTTGCCATAACTCTTGTTACAACTATGGGTGCTATAACACCTCCGGTGGGAATAAGCGCCTATATCGTATCTGGCATGGCAAAGGACATACCACTATCAACAGTCTTCAGGGGGGTTTTATGGTTTATACCATCTTATATATTAACCATGATTGCCATTGAGGTCTTTCCCCAGCTTGTAATATTCTTTGCAGGTCTCGTGAGATACTAATGTAACTAATGCAACACCTTAGATTGATGGTGAATCAACAGGGGTCTGGTGATGTGCCTCAGAGTTGCTGTCAAAACATATAACGCCGCATATTGATATTCAAGAGAAGACCAGTAGATGCAAGCACGGTTAAGAGGGATGACCCGCCATAGCTTATAAAGGGTAAGGGTATACCCACAACAGGGGCAAGGTGTATTGCCATCATAACATTTATAGAAAACTGTAGAAATATCATTGTCCCTATGCCAAAGGCAATAATAGCACCTATCTCGTCATTGGCATTCTGTGCAATCTTGATGCATCTCCAGATAAAAGCTGCAAACAATAAAAACAGTATTATAGAACCAAAAAAGCCCCACTCCTCACCAATGACGGTAAATATAAAGTCTGTGTGATGCTCCGGTATAAACTGGAGTTTATGCTGTGTCCCCTCCATATAGCCCTTACCGAAAAATCTCCCTGAGCCCACAGCAATCATTGCCTGTTTGGCATGGTATCCAAAACCTGAAGGGTCTGCATCTATATTGATAAAGCTCAATATCCTCATCTTCTGGTATGGTTTCATGAGATACATCCAGGCTATAAAAGGTGAGATGGCACCTAAAGCAAAAAGCAGGGCATATGTTGATTTTTTAAGGCCCACAAACCAAAGGATGGAGAAACCGGTCAATACAATTATTATCCCTGTTCCAAGGTCAGGCTGTTTGATGATAAGTAGGGCCGGGATAAATATGGCTGCCATGGGCCTCATTATATCCTTTAAACCGAGCTTTACACTGTGTTTTTTCCTTTCATAAAGCATATTCGCGAGAAACAGGATGATTATGGGTTTCATGAACTCTGAGGGCTGTATATTAATACCGAAGATACTTATCCATCTTTTTGCACCGCCTGCAGCCATACCTATAATAAGGACGAGGACAACGAGTAAAAGCCCCCCCATATATAACCACTTTGATTGATGGGCTATAGCCCTGTAGTCATAGTGGAGGATTATAAGTATCAGGCCATTCCCTATGAAAAAGGCAACGAGTTGTTTAATTATAAAGTTAAAAGAACCGCTGTAAAATGAACTTGTAGCGCTTATAAGATTGAATATACCTACCCCAAAGAGCACCAATCCATTTATTATAAGATACCAGTCAAGGTGGTATAGCCTCCTCTTATCTATTCTCATTTAATCTTGCCTCTTTTATCTCTTTCTTTTCATTAAACATCCTGTCTGTTACCATCTTGGCAACAGGCGCTGCAGCAGAAGAGCCATGTCCGCCATACTCCACAAGCACAGATATGGCCACAGAGGGATTATCAGAAGGTGCATAGGCTATAAACCACGCATGGTCTCCCAGGTTTCTCCCTTTCTCGCCTACAGACTGGGCAGTCCCTGTCTTACCGCTCATGCTAACATTCTCAAGGCGTGAGCCATAGGCGGTCCCGCTCCCCTCATTCACAACACCCTTCATCCCCTCTTTTACAAGTCTTATAGTATCCTTTTTTAATTTTACATTGGCATTTATAACAGGTTCAAAGGTCTTTATGACCTTCCCCTCCGGGGAGACTATCCTGTTTACTATATGGGGTTTGTAGTTGATGCCCTCGTTTGCCACAAAAGATGCAAGTTGAACGAGCTGAGCAGGTGTGAGCCATACCGCACCCTGGCCTATAGATACTGAGACTGTCTCTCCCTCAAACCACGGCTGGCCATATGTCTTTTTTTTCCATTCTGTAGATGGGACAAGGCCGTCTTTCTCACTGGGCAGGTCAATGCCTGTTACCCTGCCAAGGCCTATTATATCTGACATCTCGTGGATCCTGTCTACCCCCAATTTAAGACCGAGGTTATAGAAAAAGACATCGCAGGATTCTACGATGGCCCTATGGATGTTTACAGAACCGTGTCCACCTTTCTTCCAGCATCTAAATACCCTGCCGCCGTATGGGAAACCACCTCGACAGGAAAAGATTGTTCTTTCATTTATTATGCCCGATTCAAGTCCTTTCAGGGCAGAGACTATCTTGAACGTAGAGCCAGGTGGATACCTACCCTGGATAACCCTGTTCTGTAAGGGATGGGTCTTATCAAGGGCTATGGCCTGCCAGTCTTGTTTTGTAATCCCTGAGGCAAACTTATTAGGGTCAAAGGCGGGCCTACTGACCAATGCTATTACACCTCCTGTCTTGGGGTCAACAACAATGCACCCACCTCTTCTATTCTCAAGGGCCTTATCAATAACAGCCTGGATATCCAGGTCCACATTGAGATATATACTGTTTCCAGGGATAGGATCTTTTTGCTCAAGAGTCCTTACCTCCCTGCCCCTTGAATCAACCTCAACACGCTTTTCTCCGTCCATGCCCCTCAAGTATGCCTCGTATGCCTTCTCCAGACCGTATTTGCCTATATAGTCACCCGGTGAATAGTCCTTGTATTCCTTTTTTTTAAGTTCATCGTCGCTTATCTCTGATACATAGCCTATCATATGGGCAAACATCTTGCCGTAATGATAAAACCTCTTTGGTTCTATCTGGATGTTGACACCTGGCAGATATACCCTATTTGCCTCGATCTTTGCCACATCATCCATTGATATATCTGATTTTATCTTCACGGGAAAGGATGGGGGGAGGCCCTTGGTCGCCTCTAATCTCTCCATTATCTCTTCCTTGCTAATCTTTAAAAGCGATACCAGGCCATCGATGGTCTGGTCAAAGTTTTTTATATCTTCATGGGTTATGTATATATTAAAAGAGGGCCTTGTATCGGCAAGTATCCTCCCTTTTTTGTCATAGATTACGCCCCTTGGTGCCACAACCTTTTTAATCCTTATTCGATTTTGCTCAGAAAGCCTCTTCATCTCCTGCCCCCTCATTATCTGGAGGTCCCAGAGCCTCACAAGGAGTATGATTAAGATGAATACAAGTATACGTTTAGACCACGTATACTTGCTATCAACTATTGTGTTAGCATCTTTGATGAAACGTTCCAATGGTGCCCCTTTACCCTAATCAATTTTGTTCCCTTACAAGGTATCTTTTGTTGAGAAACCCGATAAAGGAGAATATAAAAATAGATACAAAGCCTGTAAAGACAGCATTGGGGGCCATAAACAAAAGGATATTCAAGACGTTCCCTGACTCTCCCTTTGACAGCCATTTAAGAAGCATAAAGATTATGGATTCGCATATAACAGCCCCTGTGCATATATATGAAAAACTGTATCTTGAGTTTATATATAACTTATTCTTAAAAAATAAGGCAATGAGGAATATGATTATCTTTGTAAATATCATGGAGGCCCCAGGGGCATTGGAGAGTATCTCCTGAACTATGCCCATGGCAACAGAGGTAGCAAGGGCTGCCTGGGGTGAGAGAAAAAACACATTATAGACAACAAAGGGAATGGTAACATCGGGCTTTAAAAACTCTGCGGGCATAAAAGAAAGAAGTGAGGATTCAATTATGGCGAACAAAAAACCTATTAGGATATATATAGATGCCTTCATCTCTTTTTTATGACCAATACCTCTTCCAGCCTCTTGAAGTTGTTATAGGGCATGACATCTATATCGTAGAATATTCCGGCCTTGTTTTTATTGATGGCTATTATAATGCCTGTGGGCATGCCCTTTGGGTATATACTGTCCTTACCAGATGTGACAAGCCTGTCTCCTACCTCCACCTCATCATTTTTTGTTATATATTTTAATTTCAAAACAGTGTAACCAGTCCCCTCAATTATACCCCTTGTATCCCTGCCCTCTATGTTTACATCAACAGAAGAGTTGGTATCATTTATAACCATTACCTTTGAATGCCATTTATTGACCTCTACGACCTGTCCCACAATACCTTTTGGCGTAATAACAGGCATTTTTTCTTTTATACCCTGATCCCTCCCCTTGTCTATAATGATACACTTGAACCAGTTCTTAAGGTCCTCTCCTATCACCCTTGCAACAACGGATGTATCTGGATTAGATTCTGTGAGCTTCAAGATTGTCTTGAGTCTTTTGTTTTCATTCTCCAGCTCCGGTATCTTCTGGTTTTCAAGCAGAAGCTCATCTATCTTTTTCTTCAGGGCATAATTTTCTTTTTTTGCATCTATGAGATTTATATAGGTGTTAAAGAGGTATTTGATGCCTATATATGGCTTACCCAATGCTTTTAATACAGGGCCTGTTATCTCACCGCAAAAGACTTTTATTTTCCAATAATTGTTCACAAAGACAGGTGTCCCTGTGAAGATAAAAAAGGAGATGATAAGTATGATGGTTGCAGCAATGATAACTACTAAAGGGGTTTTCAATTTCTATATGTTAAAAATACGTTGCTATCTCTTTTAACAGGTCTACCTCATCGAGGGCTTTACCTGACCCCTCCACAACAGCAGTAAGGGGATTCTCTGCAATTATTACTGGGAGCCTTGTAACCTCTTTTATGAGAAGGTCAAGGTTTCTCAGCAATGCACCGCCACCACTGATTACAATACCTTTGTCAACAATATCCGAGGCAAGTTCAGGTGGGGTCCTCTCCAATGCTATCCTCACTGCCTCTACAATGGCATTTACAGGCTCTGTTATAGCCTCCCTTACCTCTTTTGAGGATATCTCAAGGGTCTTGGGTATACCGCCTACCAGGTCCCTCCCCTTGATCTCCATAACAAGCTCCTCTTCGTCAGGGCTTGGGTAGGCTGAGCCCACCTGTATCTTGATGAGCTCTGCTGTCCTTTCTCCGATGAGGAGGTTGTATTTTCTTTTCACATACTGTATTATTGCCTCGTCTATCTTATCCCCTGCCACCCTCACAGAGTTACAGTATACAATCCCGGCAAGGCTTATCACAGCCACCTCTGTTGTCCCACCGCCTATATCCACTATCATGTTACCGCTTGGCTCTGTAATGGGCAGCCCCACACCAATGGCTGCTGCCATAGGTTCTTCAATGAGATATACCTCCCTTGCACCAGCAGATTCTGCAGACTCCTTAACAGCCCTCTTCTCAACAGGTGTTATACCAGAGGGGATAGAGATGACTATCCTCGGTCTTGCATAGGATTTCTTGTCGTGGATCCTTTGAATAAAATATTTCAACATTGCCTCTGTTATCTCAAAATCTGCAATTACACCGTCCTTTAATGGTCTGATGGCTGTTATATTGCCCGGGGTCTTGCCGAGCATCTTTTTTGCCTCTTCCCCTACTGCTATGACTTTTTTTGCACCCTTCGAGTCTTTATGGACAGCCACGACAGATGGCTCATTGGATACAATACCTCTTCCTTTTACATAGACAAGTGTATTTGCGGTCCCGAGATCAATGGCAAGGTCTTTTGACATGATACCTAATAGTGATTCAAACATTTAATTTCATCCCTTCATTTTCATTATGGATAAATCTATTGAAAAAGCTGTCTTAATATACTATTTTAGAGTTTCAAAATCAATAAGGCAGGGTGAGAGAATGTTAAAATTCATGAGAAGGCATGCAACAGGTTTTTTAATAAAGGCCCTCTTCGGTGTTATTATTGTTGTTTTCATATTCTGGGGTGTAGGCTCTTTCAGGGAGAGGGAAAAGGTTGTGGCAGAGGTGGGACCATACAAGGTCTATTATACGGAATACACAGAGACCTATAATAGATTCCTCAATATCTACAAGATGTTATATAAGGACAGCCTTGATGAGAATATCCTTAAATCTCTAAAAATCAAGGAAAAGGTGATGGATGAACTGACGGATAAATATGTCATGCTCATCAATGCCAAAGAAATGGGTATCCATGTCTATGATAAAGAGTTGAACGATTATATAACAGGGATGAATACCTTTAAGAGGGACGGCAAATTCAGCCAGAAGGTATATGAAGAGATATTAAGGAGACACAATCTTGACCCCAAGAGGTTTGAAGAGGGCGAGAGGGCATCCATCATTGCGTCAAGATTTATAAATATCATCACAGATAATGGTATCTTTATGACAGATGACGAACTCTGGAAGGCCTATGTAGATGAAAAGGGGAGGATTGATTTATCCTATGTGGTATTTGACCCAAAAGACTACACGGGTAAGGTAGGCATCACAGATAAGGAGATAGAAGAGCTGTATGAAAAGGAAAAGCAATCTTTTAAAAACGAGAATGCCTACAAACTGAGATATATAGTGATTGATGAAAAATCCGGTCTTAAGGATGATGCGGTATATATGGACCTCCTTAAGGCAGGTGATATGGATAACTATGCGAGGAAAAACCAACTGACCGTGGTTGATTTAGGGGATATTAAAGAGAGCGAACTCCTCAAGAGGTTTGGCCATCTTCGGGCACAGGACTGGATAAAGGATCTGAAAAAGGGCGATATAACACTACCAATTCGGGAAGGCACAAGGTCATATATATTTAAACTCATTGATATTGAGGTAGGTAGACCATTTGACAAGGCAACTGCCTTGAACATAATCAAAGACAGAGTCGCAAAAGAAAAGGCAAAGGGATATGCCAGGGCACTGGCAGAGGACGCAATAGCAAAAAAGGCCTTTAAAGGCGCCAAGACCACAGGTTTTATATCAAGGCGATCCTCCTCCATCCCGGGTATAGGCCCTATACCCCAGGAACACCAGGGTATTTTTTCTGTCTCTGAGAAAAACCCTGTATATATCAAACCCATAGAGATCTCGGGCAGGTATTATATATTTTCTTACAAAGATGAGAAGCTCCCTGATAAAAAGGAATGGGAAAACGAGAAGGAGCAGTTCAGGAGGTTTCTTGCCACAAAAAAGGGTGAGGAATTAGTGAGATCAATGCTTCTGGAATTGAAGAAAAAGGAAAAGATAAGGATACACTGGCCATAGGCCTAAGCTTGGGCAGCATATGAAAGAATGAATGTAGAAATTAAAAAATTCGGTATCAAGGGTGCTGCCAAGATTAAAAATTATACTTTAAGGCCTTGAATATTGAACCATGGAGGGCTCTTAGTCACATAACTGTTGTTCAAAATGTATCTGGACTTATACTTATGATAATACTGGGCATAGACACATCCTGCGATGATACATCAATGGCATTATTAGAGGGCAAAAACAAGGTCCTCTCCAATGTTGTATCGAGCCAGGCAGACCTCCACAGCCTTTTCGGGGGTATTGTCCCGGAGATTGCATCGAGAAGACATGTGGAATTAATAGATAACATCTACAGGGATGCCATTGCTAAGGCCGGAGTATCGCCACATGAGATAGATGCCATATCTGTAACCAACGGCCCAGGGCTCATTGGGTCTATACTTGTGGGGCTGTGTTTTGCAAAAGGTCTTGCCGTCAGCCTGAAAAAATCTTTAATAGGTATAAACCATGTGGAGGCCCATGTTATGAGCATATTTCTGGAATATGATGTGGGGTTTCCGTTTTTGGGCCTCGTGGTCTCTGGGGGACATACAACTATAATGCTTGTCCACGAGCCATGCGTATATGAGGTAATAGGGAGCACAAGGGATGATGCAGCAGGAGAGGCCTTTGATAAGGTAGCAAAGTTTCTCGGGATCGGGTATCCCGGTGGCCAGATCATAGAGAGGATGTCAAGGACAGGGAAAAGAGATTTTGTCATGTTTCCTAGACCCATGGCAGAGGAGGATAACTTAGATTTCAGCTTTAGTGGTCTCAAGACAGCCTTTATAAACTGGACGAGGAAAAACAAATTGACAGAGGACAATCTAATAGATGTTCTGGCATCTTTTCAGGAGGCTGTATTCGATACCCTGTGGAGAAAGATATTAAAGGCTACAAAGAGGTTTAATATTAAAAGGGTTGTTGTGGGTGGCGGCGTTGCTGCAAATTCAAGGCTCAGGGAGATGTTCAGGGAAAGATGTGGCAATGAGGGCCTCCTTGTATATTTTCCTTCCCCCACCAATTGCACTGATAATGCTGCTATGGTTGCAGCAACAGGTTATTTTTATTTTGAAAGAGGCAGGCTCTCCCCCCTTGATATCAAAGGCATCTCGAGGATGAGGATAAAGGTTTAAATACAGGGAGATATGGATGCTAAAAAAATATCTCTCCCAGCATCTTATTAAGGACAAAAACATACTTAAAAAGATGGTGAGGTTGTCAGGTATAGGAGGAGACGATGTTATCGTGGAGATAGGTGCAGGCCATGGCGACCTGACAGGGTGTCTATGCGAGGCTGCAGGTATTGTCTATGCCATAGAGATAGATAGGACATTTGATAGATACCTGGAGCCATTAAAAGGGCGATATGGTAATCTTAGGTTAATATTCTGTAATTTCCTTGAGACAGACCTTCCATACTTTTCCAATGCGTCAGGAGGCAAAAAGATAAAGGTCTTCGGCAATATACCATATAAGATAACAGCACCTATTATCTTTAAGATCATCGCCGAGAGAGATGTGATAGATAGTGCATTTATGACAGTCCAGAAAGAGATAGGGGAGAGGATACTGGCAAAACCGGCAAGTAGGGCCTACGGCGCTGTCTCTGTTATCTGTCAGCTTCTGGCACATGTTAAGATACTCCTTAGATTAAAGGCCTCTGTATTTGTCCCTCCGCCAAAGGTAGACAGCATCTTCTTTTCTATGGTATTGAAAAAGGATTGCCAATTTATAACAGATAGTTTTATAAGATTTGTAAGGTTTTGTTTTGAGAACAAGAGAAAATATATGAAAAACACACTCATAAGGCATTACAAACCAGAAAAGGTCTATGGCCTCTACAATGAAATGGGGCTGCCGCATAAGATAAGGGCAGAGGAGATAGAGCCAGAGAGATTTATTGAGATATACAGGTTTTTACATGGATAAAATTATAGGATTCACAACAACAATACCCTCTGAGATACTATTTGCAGGTGGTTATAAGCCCTGTGACCTGAACAATATCTTTATAACAGACCCTGAGCCCATGCATTTTATAGAAAAGGCTGAGAGAGATGGTTTTCCCAAGAGCATGTGCAACTGGATAAAGGGTATCTATGGCGTTTTAATGGAGAGGGATATAGATAGTGTCATAGCGGTTATGGAGGGTGACTGCAGCAACACCCAGGCCCTTGCAGAGATACTCCAGTTTAAGGGTATCCGTGTAATCCCCTTTTCTTATCCCTATGACAGAGACAGGGGTGTTATAAGGCGGGAGATAGAAAAACTAATGGGTATATGCGGTGTAGATTATGAAAGGCTCAGCTCAACAGAGAAAGGGATAGAGGCTGTAAGGGAGAAGCTCCGGGAGATAGACAGGATGACATGGGAGGACAGGGTTGTTACTGGATATGAAAATCACCTATGGCTCGTGAGGTCTTCAGATATGCTGGGCGATTATGGGCTATACAGCAGAATGGCACAAGGATTCATAGATGAGGTAAAAAAAAGAAGACCCATGGACGGGGTAAGAATAGGGTTTATAGGTGTCCCGCCCATTGTAACCGACCTTTATCAGTTTCTCGAGGGTATAGGGGGCCATGTGGTCTACAATGAGACACAGAGGCAGTTCAGTATGCCCTTTAAGGAACCTCATATAGTTGAACGCTACCGCATCTACACATATCCCTATGGCATATTTTCAAGGCTCCATGACATAAAGACAGAGATAAAAAAAAGAGGCATAAAAGGTATTATCCACTATGTCCAGGCATTCTGCTACAGGGTAATGGAGGATGTAATACTCAGGCAGATCCTTGACTGTCCTATACTTACCATAGAGGGCGAGCTGCCAAGGCCATTAGATGCAAGGCTTAGGCTGAGGCTCGAGGCATTCGTAGAGATGCTGAGAGGCCAGGAACAATAGATATGGAAAAGACAAAGAGATTTATAATAAGACGTGAGATGATAGGTTTTTTTAAATCCATCCTTGAATCCTATGAAGATGTGGGCATATTATCCGTGGTGGACGGTGATACAGGTCTTGTAGAGATCATATATCCTGTTTTCTTCGAAGAAGACATCATGGGTATTATGAAGGACATGGCAAATTATGGTATTGATTACAGGGAGGTAGACTGATATGTTCAATGCCCAGGGTATTATAAAAGGGCTTTTAGGTGACAGGGGCATCTATGCAGATATATTTGCAGAAGAAAGACAGTATACGAGGATTCAACTTGAATCATCCCGCTTTGAAAAGATAGAAAAGGGTGTGGATAAAGGGGTGGGCTTGAGGACTATCTTACCCTGGAAGACCTTCTTTGCCTCTACAAACTCTTTTGAAGATTCCCATCTCATTGGGCTGTCAAAGGAGTTAAAAGGGTCTATAAAAGAAGACAGCAGAAGACAAATAAAAGACTTCACACCTGTTACAGCGCAGTATCCCTTTTTATTAAAGATTGACCCCAAGGATGTGGAACTGAGACAAAAGCTCCAGATGGTCAAAAAGATAGATGATATGGCAAGGGCTATGGAAAAAAGGATAAAACAGGTGAGGGTCATATACTTGGATACTGAGCAGGATGTAAGCATTTTCAACAGTGAGGGTATGGCTATAGAGGATAAAAGAAGACAGGTGGTATTGAATATGACTGTTGTGGGGGAGGAAAAGGGTGAGTTGCAGACAGCCTATGAGGCCATGGGTGGTTTCTATGGTTTTGAATTCTTTACAGAGGAAAGGATAGAGGATTTTGTCCAAAGAACTGTAAGGAGATTATCAGGGCTTCTCGGGGCAAGGGAGGCACCTATGGGGATAAAGACCGTTGTTTTATCTTCACTGGCAGGAGGCACTATGATACACGAAGCCATTGGCCATGGCCTCGAGGCAGACCTGGCCATGGAGGGTATGTCATGCTACAAGGGGATGATAGGTGAGAGGATTGCATCAGAGCTCATAAATGTAGTGGACGATAAAACCATCCCAAATATGCGGGGTACATATGCATTTGACGACGAGGGAGTGCCTTCAGAGAGGACTGTGCTTGTTAAGGCAGGTATCCTGAAGAATTATCTCTTTGACAGATTCCATGCCATGAAATATGATACAAAACCCACAGGCAATGGCAGGAGGGAGTCGTATAGATACAGGCCCATTCCAAGGATGTCTAACACCATGATACTCCCCGGAAAAGACAAGCCTAATGATATTATCGCATCTGTAGATGATGGTGTATACGTGGTTAAGATGGGCGGCGGTCAGGTGGACACTGTAAGGGGTGACTTTGTCTTTGAGATATCCGAGGGCTACCTTATAGATAAGGGAAAGGTGGGCGATATGATAAAAAACGCAACCATGATGGGTAACGGCATGACCATCCTAAGAGAGATAGATATGGTGGGAGATGATATAGGCTTTGGTATAGGGACATGCGGAAAAGAGGGTCAGGGCGTCCCGGTTTCAGATGCCCAGCCCACCTTAAGGATACCAAGGATTGTGGTAGGGGGTAGACAGGTTTAGAACCTATCCAAACACCCTCTCAAATATAGTATCTACATATCTGAAATAGTGACTTGTGTCCGTTATCTCGTTTATCTCTTTCTCATCTAAGTATCTTCTTATCCCCTGGTCCTTCAGAAGTTCTTCTTTAAAATCAAGGCCCTTCTCAAAGCACCTCATTGCTACACTCTGGGTAAGTTTGTATGCATCCTGCCTTGTGAGCCCTTTCTTTATAAGGCTCAGAAGCACAGCCTCTGAATGATACAGGCCCTTTGTAATCTCAAGATTTTTCTCCATCCTCTCTGGATAGACAATGAGGTTTTTATACATATTCTTGATACGCTCGAGCATATAGTCCAGAAGTATCGTGGCATCAGGTGCAATGACCCTCTCTACAGAGGAATGGCTTATATCCCTTTCATGCCATAGTGGTATATTTTCAAGGCTCGATAGGGCATAACCGCGTATCAGCCTTGCAAGACCGCATAGATTCTCAGATGCAATGGGGTTTCTCTTATGGGGCATGGCAGATGAGCCTGTTTGACCTTTTTGAAAATACTCCTCTGCCTCCCCCACCTCTGTCCTCTGGAGATTTCTTATCTCCAGGGCCATCTTTTCTATGGAAGAGGCGATTATGGAGAGGGTTGTAAAAAACTCTGCATAGTAGTCCCTGGGGATAATCTGGGTGGAGATAGGCGCAGGCTTTAAACCCAATCTCTCACAGACATATGCCTCAATGGATGGCTGGACATGGGCAAATGTCCCTACTGCCCCGGAAATCTTTCCGTAGCTTATCCCTTCTTTTGCCTTTTTCATCCTCTCGAGGTTTCTCTTCATCTCATGGTAGAAATGGGCCATCTTGAGGCCAAATGTAATAGGTTCGGCATGGATACCATGGGTCCTGCCTATCATGGGTGTGTCTTTATATCTTATGGCAGTTTCTTTTAAGACCTC